>DFEL01000062.1 GCA_002369055.1 Cyanobacteria bacterium UBA3803 | reverse complement strand
GCAAACATTAAATAAACACGAGGATATTAAGAGAGAGAGTATAAAACCTTGTATATAAACTAATTCCGCCTCGCTGGAATTAATTTATTTTATTTTGGAATTTATTTATTCCTTACTCTTATATAAAGTATTTTTATAATAAAAAATTGCCTTTCCCCATTTCATGCCTGTTTCGGATTATTTGGGTTCGCATAGCCTTCATGCTTCGACAAATTGCTGACGCAATTTTTATCTCTGCAATCGGCTATTTGCTCTCACGAGTTTCGCTTCGCTTCACTCTACCAAAAATCCTCAAATTGCCTTTCCCCATTTCATGCCTGTTTCGGATTATTTTTTACATTAAATTTGCTAAATTACGCTTTTACATGACAAAATATTTAGTTTGTCTTATTATATTTTTAGAAAAAGAGGTTTAAATTATGGCAAAGAATAGAATTGGAATTGATGTTGGCGGTACTAATATTAAAGTTGCACTTGTGAGCAAATCGGGTGAAATTATTTATTCAAACTCTATTCCTACACGTTCGGAAATGGGATACGAATATACAGTTAATAATATGAAACAAGCAATATCAACACTTATGGAAGAAACAAAATCAACCAAAAATGATATTGAAGGTATTGGTTTTGGTTTTCCGGGACAAGTTGATTACAAAACAGGCATGGTTAAAAACCTTCCAAACATTCCCGGTTGGGTCAACGTTCCTATTGCAGAAATAATTGAAAAGGAATTTGGAATTACAACTAAAATTGATAACGATGTCCGCTGTGCTGCACTAGGAGAACTTAACTATGGTGCAGGTAAAGGTTGTGAGAACCTTATATGTATTACAGTTGGTACGGGTATTGGTTCCGGTATTATTTTAAATGGAAAATTAGTGCGTGGAGCAAGCAATGCCGCAGGCGAAATCGGTCATATAAAACTATTTGCACAAGGCGACAAACTTTGCGGATGCGGTGACTACGGTTGTTTAGAAGCATACGTTTCAGGACCTTCAATTGTAGAAATGGCTAACGATTACTTAAAAGGCGGTAAATCAACTAAATACAGAGAGATGGCAAATGGTGGAGAAATAACTCCGTTTATAGTTGCACAAGCCGCATTACAGGGTGATGTTGTTGCCAAACGTATTTATACTATTATGGGTGAATATTTGGGACTTGGACTTGCAAGCGTTGTAAATCTTTTAAATCCCGAAAAAATAATCATCGGTGGTGGAGTTGCAGGTTGTGGAGATTTGCTGCTAAATTCTCTTAAAGAAACATTAATGAAACGTGCAATGAAAGTTTCTGCCGATGCTGTTGAAATTGTACCTGCTCAACTGGGTAACACCGCAGGAATTATTGGTTCAAGCTTACTTATAGAATCGTAATTTATGGCAATATATTTCTTTTATGGTGATGAAGATTATAACATTGAACAAGCCATTGAAAAATTAAAACAAGGGCTTGATAAAAATTTTGCAGCAATGAATTACAAAACATTTGATAATCCTCCTTTTGCAGACTTAATGGATGCAATTCGTACTCAAGGTATGATGTTTGGTAAAATGCTTACTGTCATAAATTGTAAAAATTACTTTGATAAGACTCTTGAAGATTATCAAATAAAAGAAATTGAAACAACATTGGAAAACTGTTCGGACAACACAGATATAGTTTTTGTTGCTCAATTACCTCGCAATGAAAATAAAAAATTGGACTCACGTAAAAAACTTTTTAAAATTCTTTCAAAATATAATTCTCAAGAATTTCCTACGTACAAAATGAATTATTACGGAAAACAAGATCTCGCAAATTGGATTAAAAAAGCTGCTAAAAATAAAAGTATAACAGCTGAACAAGATGTAATTGATATTTTAATTGAACAAATTGGAAATAATTTGCGTGAATTAGATATGGAATTAGAAAAATTAAAGCTTTTGGCTTATCCTGACAAAAAAATTACATCAGAAATGGTCAAAGAAATTTGCATATCAAATGAAGATTTGTTTAATTTTACAGAATTAATAATGTCACAAGATTATGACAAAGCATTAAATGAATATAAAAAATTGCTGGATAAAAAGCATCCTCTTGAAATTTTATCAGCAACTCAAACTATTTTAAGAAAAAGAATTTTACTAAAACTTAATGCACATAAGCCTATAAACGAAATAATGACAATTACCGGCATGTCTGATAAACAAATTCAGGCAATACTAAGAAATTCCGGAAAACAAAAACTTAAAAATTTAGTTAATTTAAAAAAGAATTTAACAAATGCGGAATATAGAATAAAGTCCGGCTTAGCAACAAATGCTGAAAGCGAGGTGCAAGATGCACTTATCAGATAAATATCCGTTTTTGATAAACTATTTTGAAAATGGCATTAAAAATCCTAATAAATCTATTGCACACAGTATTCTTTTTTACGGAAATGACATAGATGCTCAATATCAACTTGCACTTTATATTGCAAGGCTTTTAAACTGTAAAAAAGATAAAAATTATGACTGCGAATGCTTGGACTGCAATTGGATAAGAAATGGTGAACACCCCGCTGTATTAACCATTTCAAGAAAAGACAATAAGCCTGATGATGATGACTCTAAAACAGTTATATCACTAAAACAAGCCAATCAAGTTAAACAAACACTATTAAACTCATCTGATTTTCATAGAGTTTTTATTTTTTGTGATAAAGATGAAAATGACGAAATTTCAGGATTAAATAATCTTAACTTTCAAGAAGAAACTGCAAACGCTCTTTTAAAAACAATAGAAGAACCGCCACAAAATACAACATTCTTTTTCTTAACGAGAAACAAAGATGATTTAATTTCAACAATTATTTCCCGCTCTCAATGTTTCTTTGTGCCTACATTTGAACACAAAAACATTGATTGGACACCAATAAAAGACCTCTTTGAAAACTATTTTGAATTTGAAAGACAAACTGTTTTTGAAGTTGCTAATAACTTAAATAACCTTTCTAAAAACAGTCTTGCAACTCTTGAACAAATACAAAGTTATATTTTATCATTAATGAAAAACAATTTTGAAAACAAGCAATTTTTAGTAAAATTATTACACGATATAGAATCTGTCGAATATGCTAAAAGACAAATTATAGCAAAAGTTACACCACTAAATGTATTTGAAAATCTATGTATTGACATTATCAAGTAATTCATTATAAATTTTTATTGTGGTTAAACAAATTTTTAATTTTCTATCTACAAGACTTTTAATTGTATATTCATAACACTCTAAAAGTGCTTTGTTTAGTCCATTTTTTTGCTCTAAAATTGATAAAATATGATTTCGCCATTCTTTATCTCTTGTATTTGGTTCAATTTTATCAGCAAGAAAAACAATTTTTTCAAAGTCAGTCATATTTTCTCTGCCAACAGTATGACAATATATTGAATCTAAAATTTCTTTGTCTTCAACATCAAACATATCTTTTGCAAGATAGGCACCAGCAGGCGAATGATACGTTTTTGGATTAAGCAATTCTTCCATATTACAGTGCATTTTATCGGTTAAAATTTCTCGCAACACATCATTTTCATAACATTTTGCACAATCATGCAAAAGACCTGCCAAATAAGCCTTATCTTCATTTAAATTATATTTTTTTGCTAAATCTTTTGCACAGTTTGCGACACCTAAAGTGTGAAAATATCTTTCTTCGTCAAGATTTTCTTTTAACCATTTTTTTATTTCATCAATTGTTTTCATCTTTGTAAAGTCCGTGTTTATTTATATAATCCAGAACTTGTTTTGGAACAAGTGTACCTATTGGTTTATTATTTCTAATTCTACTTCTTAAAACTGTTGAAGACAGATTTATATAGGGCATATCTGTTATGATAAAATCGTAGCCTAAATTTTTAAAATAATCATATTTTTCACGCTTAACTTTTTCTTCTCTCGGAAAAACAATAAATCTAAGAAGTTCCTTTAATTTTTCTGCATTATACCAACTTTGAATTTCCTTAAAAGCGTCTGTACCTATTATAAAATTAATTTTACCTTCAATGGCAGGATACATTCTATATAACTCTTTAACTGTGTTATACGTATACGAAAATTTATCACTTCTGTATTCAATATTGCTTATATTAAAGCCGGGTACTCCCTGTATAGCAAGCTTCACCATATTATAACGATGATTTGCAAGCTCATCATCTATATTCTTATGAGGAGGTTTATATGCGGGAATAAATAAAATATTGTCAAAATCAAAATGTGTCTTTGTATAATTTGCAACTGCCAAATGCACATTATGAATAGGATTAAATGTTCCACAATAAACGCATAATTTCATGTCTTTAATAACCTCTTTATACAAATTAATTCTATAATCTGTACAAAAATAAAAAAACAACCGAATGCTGTATATAACATTCGGTTGCTTTCTTTACACATTCTGTGCCATTGCTTTTTCTTGCTTTTTGGCTTTTATCTTATCTTTAATTTTATTTACTACATTTAAAATGACTGTTGCTACAACTGCTGCACCCAATAACGATGCTGTACTGTTTGATTTACTTGACTTTTTTATCTTATTTTCTTCAACAGTTTGTGCTTTTTCTTCTGTTTTTTTAACGGTTACATCTGCTTTATTACCAACAGTTGCTTCTTTTCTGGCTTCTTTTACTTCACCTGTACTGTCTTTTTTTTCGCTTATACCTTCATTTTTTGATTTTTGAGGTTCTGAAACAGGTTTTGCTTCAGGAATTTCTTCCTTCTCCTTTAAAACTTCAGTATATTTGTCTAATGTAGAAATTAAAGGATTTAATTTTTTATCAAGATTATTTCTGATTTCATCTGCTCTGTGAGGATTCTTAGCAACTTCCATTTGTGCTTTAGCCTTTACTGCTTGTGATAACAATTCAGGCATATTTAAGGCATAACTGTTTTTATCTTGTAAAGCACGGTAATAATCATCTTCAAAGTCATTATCTACACGTAATTTCCAATTTTCAGGATGATCTTGACCGCCTCTGTTGTAAGTTTTATCAATTCCGAAGAAATCTACGAACATCATTTGAAGATTTTTTGAACTTCTGAATAATTCTGTAAATTTAGCCTTAACATGTTCTTGTGGACTGTTTACAATTTTATCCTTATATTCTGCACGTTCTTTGCCTTTTATAGGATCAGGATTCAAGTAACCTGAAAGATAATCAACATTCCAAGAATCAGAATATCTTGTACCATCTCTTTGAACCATATTACTTGCAGGAGTCGAGTCATGAGAACCAACAAGAGTCCAATTATCACGAGGTGTATTTTCTGCCCTTCTCCATTCAGTTTGAGTTATACCGGGCAAATGTTCTTGACCGTGATATATATCATTAAAGGCTTGAGTTGTTGAACATAAATCTTCCCATACTGCCTCATTTTTATCAGCACCATATTCTTTAAATGTAGGAAGAACTATTTTGCTTAAAACTTTTTTGAAATTACCTTGCGGATCAACATCATGCATATAAGATACATTATTAGCCCACAATCTGTCACGTCTAACTTCACCGTTCGGCTCTTTTACAACTGTATCTTCTTTATACACATAAGGGTCAACCAAACCTAAAGCATGGTCAATTCTTACGTTATCATAATTCTTTAACGAATAAGCAACTTTTTCTTTTAACAATTTACCGCTTTCGCCTAAAGAACCATCTTCTTTGAATAATTTTTTAGGATCTAAAACAGGTATACCCCAAGTTTGTGGGCCATTATTTACCCCACCATACGGACAACCTAATTTCCAGCCTTTTAAAAATGCACCTTGATTTGCCCATACATCACTTTGGTTAAAACCTACAAGCAAGTCGCCAATGTAATTAAATCCAATTTCTTTTCTTTTATTATTGTTTTCTTTTAATTGTTTATCTGCAACAAACTGTATAAATGAATTTTCGTCAATTTCTTTACCGTATTTTTGCATTAATTCGGCATGACGTTCTTTCGCTTTAGCATCTCCCGCTTTTAAATTTTGAGGAAGATTTTTATCTGTTTCATTCCATTTTTCGAAATCTTCTGAATCGTTTACTTTTGAAAGAACTTTAAACAGCCCGTCACTTTCTACCCAGTTTTTATTTTCTTTCTTAAATGCTTCAAACTCTTTATTTAATTTCAAAGCGTCTTTATCTTTAGCATTAACTTTTGCTGTAAAATTACCGTAAGCTTCATTCATAGCTTTTTCATAATTGCCAAACGCTTTATCAAAGTTTGTATAATTATAATTTTTATCTTTTGAACCTTTATTTTGAGTTGTCAGTTCGTTGTATGTTTTATCCGATAAAATATTTGCATATTTCTTCGATTTTAATTGTTCCATATCAATAAACAATTCATTTTTTGCAAATACTTTTGAAATATAAGGTGAATTATCCTTTTTACCGATTGTTCCGCCAGGTCCTAATTGAATTGCGTTAAATCCGTTTAATTTTAAGAAATCCACAAATTTATCTGCACCTTTAGAATAAGGCGAACCTATTGATGTATCACGTTTATCTGATGGAAAACTTGAACCGTGAACAATCATTGATAAATTCTTAACTTCCAAATAGTCTAATGCGTCATGGATTGCTTTAGAGTATTCAGGTTTTTCTTCTTCCTTTAATTTTCTTCCGAAACTTACGCTGTTTGTGCGATTTGGTCTAATTGGGTTTGATATAGCATGTATTTTCATATCTGTTTTAAGTAGCCTAAAAAAATAATTTGCTACTATACCTCCCCAATTATTTCAAAATTGTAATAATTCGTTACTTCTTCTTGAGCCAATACTGTTAAAGTATTGATATATTGCGATAAAACAATAAATACCATGTGACGTATTTCTAAAGGAACAATCAAAATAATATTATCAATATCATTTTCTTTCGCAAATTTTAACAATTTCAATGCTATTTTTTCAACTTTGTCACCATCAACACGAACAACACTGTCCATGTCATCTGTTTCGCCAAACAAATCCGCCATTGTTTTTTCTTTCATTTCAAGGCCTTGAATAATACCGTCAATATTGGCATAACGGCTTGTAATATATCTTGCAAGTGAAAATCTTATCTTATCCAGTAAAGCCTCTTTGCTTGCTTCATCAGAAAAATCATTTATTTTTTCAAATACATAAACGATATCTTTTATTGAAACTTGTTCTCTTATAAGGCTTACAAGAATATATCTTAATTCTGCCATTGAAATAAAATCAGGAATAATGTTATCAACCAAATATGGATTTTTTTGAGATACAATTTCAACGTACTTATTTACATCTTCGTAATCCAATAATTCGTCGATATATTTAATTGCAACAAATTCTACTGCTCTTGCAATATATTCTGACGGAGTCATGCCCTTTTCCCAAAAATCTTTTGTTTTTTCTTCCGGAATCCAAACAACTTTTTTACCGGTAATCACATCATAATCTGTGTAATGGTCTTTTTTCTTTCCTTTGAAGTTTATATCTTCTTGGAAAAACATTATATGTTTTGGGTATACAAAAGAATTCAAAACACTCAAACCTCTGATATCTATTGAAAATTCATAAGGTGCAAGCATATCATCATCTCTGAATATAATTTTCGGAATTACGTAACCTAAATCATCTGCAATTTTTTGTCTTGTTTTAACTGTTTCACTTAACAAATCATTTTCATTATCGGGTGAAACAAATTCCAAAATTTGTTCGCTTAAATGAATAGAAAATTTTTCTAATTGCAAAGTTGAAAACATTGCATCAGGTGATATAGCCTTAATTAAATTTTGTTGTAAATTTTCTAACTCTTTTATGGCAGCAGACATTTTATCATTTAGATTTTTTCTTTGTTGAGTGCCTGCTTCTTCTTTTTCCAGTTGACCCTTTATTTTGGCAATCTTTTTCTTTTGTTCTCTTATTTTTGCCTGAATATCACGGCAAGTTTCATAAGGTGAAAGCTTTGCGGATAACATTTTTTCCATTTTACTTTTAAACGCTGTAATATTTACAACATCGTCAAAAGTATTTTCTACATCAGCTTCTTTTACAAAAATACAATTATATTGAAAGCCATCATCAGTTTCTACTTCGCTCATGCTATACAAGTCCCAGCCATCTTCTGCCATTTCATTCAAAAGATTTTGTAACGGTAATGTGCTTTCACTCGGAACTGTTTTAATAACATACTGTAATTTTGAATTTTTATTTGCCATTTTTGTTTTATCCTTACTTTTTTATTTATTCATAAATATAACTATTTGCCTGTTTTTAATTTATTTATAACTAAATCAGTAACATCAAGACCGCCAACGAAAATTACTCTATAATCAAAAATTGCATCTAATTTTTGTTCTACAAGAACCTGTTTTGTTGCTGCTTGAATTTTATTATAGACTTCTTCTTCTTTTTTTAGTTTAAATGTTACATAAGCAGATTGTTTTGCTTCAAATTCTTTTTTTGTTTTTTCTTCAAAATTTTGTTTTTTTAATGGAGTATCCAAAGATTTATATTGTTTTTCTTTATCAACCAAAAATTGTTGTAACTCAAGTCCTTTAGCGTCAACTTCTTTTGCAGCGTTTTGAGCAAAAGAATAATTGTCTTGAACTTTTTTATAATCAATATAACCTACTCCTTCTGCAAAAACTTGCGTATTGCTAACCGCAATAAATGTCATAACTAATGCAATAATCGTACTTTTTAATTTCATTTTATTACTCCTATTTAATACTAATACATCATATCACCAACACCGAATGTGAAGTAACCGCTTCTACGAGTAGCATCCATCGGATTTGTAATCGGAACACCGTAGTCAATTGACAATGGGCCAAGTCCCGGAATATAAATTTTTAAACCAACACCGGCAGATATAGCCTGTCCGGGTCTGTTATATAAATAATTTGTTACATTATCAGCATGGAACACTTTACCTGCATCAACAAAGAATGACAATTTTAAATTATCAAAGAACGGTACTTTTTTAATCCTATCTAAGAATAACAGTGGCGTATTTAATTCAGCAGAACCCATTACATAAGCACGACCTGTTCCAACCGTACCCATTCTATACCCTCTGATTGTATATGGGCCTCCAAGTCTGTATTGCATAACTTCAGGAGTATGCTCCGCACCATGAATAATACCACCTGCTTTAGCAGTTAAAGAAAATGCAGATTTACTCATTACAGGGAAGTAACGTTTAATAGACCCTTGCAGTTTACCATGTGTCTTGTTAAATCCGTCTAATGCAACATTTTCTGAAAATTTAACACTTGCTAAAACACCATTCCTTGTATTTACAGAACTGTCACGAGTATCATATACCAATCCCGGTGCTAATGAAATAAAGAAACCACCTTCCAGTTGCTCATTACGCATTTTCCTAAATCTTGCTTCATCAAAAATAGCACCTGAAGGTGTTTTTGCTATTGCCAATCTCCTTAAAGCATTATAATCACCTTCTCTAACATTTACATTTTCTGCACCCAATGTAAATGTAGCCGATAAATTAGGATTTTCTTTAACCCTGTGTGCAATACCAATTTCGCCGCCAAATCTTTGTTCCATTGCCAAAGGAACTTGATAAGAACCAAAATCTCTGAAAAATAATTTTGCAGAAAGTGAATTATCCGCATTTAAAAAATAAGGTTCAAAGAAGTTAATTTCTGCTTGCAAATTTGCACGGCTTAAAACAGATGAGTCACTCATAACAACACCTGTACCGGCTAAGAAATTTGCACTTACCCTTTGACCACGCCCTCTAAAGTTATTATCCGAAACACCGACAGAACCAAAGAAACCTGTTGCGGAATCAATACCTGCACCTAAAGATAACGTTGCGGAACGCTGCTCTTTAACGTCGATTGTAATATCATAAGCATCAGGATTTTCCAATGAAGGTTCAATTTCACGATTTACATCTTTAAAAGCCTGTGTTGCGTAAAGGCGTACCAAATCTGCTTTTAGTAAATTTTCATTGTAAACCATGCCGGGTTCGGTCAATATGTTACGTTGAATAACATACTCTTTAGTCTTCTCATTCCCGCTTATTGATATTGAATTAATAATACCTTCGGATAATTTCAGATTTACCACACCGTCAGGATCGTCATAAAATTCGCTAATTCTTGCTAAAATATAACCTTTGCTTGCATAACAATTTTGGATATTTTCTATTGCTTCATTTATCTGAGAAACATTTTGAGGTTTGCCTCTTAGGGGTAATAAATAGGATAGTATTTCCTCAGTTGAAACAACGGTATTACCTTCAATTGTAAAATCGGTAACAGGCATGTTTTCTTCAAGAATTAGCCTTAAAGTTATTGTATTATCCGCATTTTTTATTGGAATTGCTTTTAATTTGTCAGAGAAAAAACCTGTTTGATATATACGTTTTAAGTCTGTTTGCAACAAATTTCTATCGTAAACATCGCCTGAATGCATTTGCATTTTTTCCAAAATATATTCAGGTTTAATCACATTAAAACCTGATATTTCAATATCTTTGATATACATTTTAGCGTCATCATCTATTGAAACCAAAGGCTTTTTAACAGGTTTTACTGCTTCATTATCTTCTATCGCAAATGAACTTGTCGCAGTTACAACAAGCAATATAGTTATGCATATAAATCTGTATATATATTTAAGCGAGTTCAAAACTCAAACCCTAATCTTTTTTCTTCTTTTACGTTTGATTTGTGTATTTCGGCTATTTCAAACGTGATTTGTGATACTATCCTATACCGATATTATATATCAAACATTCCATGAAAACCATGCATTTTTGCATGTTTACACTATTGTTACAAATAATACATTCACGAAATTTACAATAAGATTTTTCGTAAAAAAACTAGTAAAATTATAAGTAAATCATGAAAAAATTTATTATAATACTAGGATATATAACTTTAATATTTATAGCATTAAGTATGCTTTTCCCGTTTTTTGCAATGCTTAATTTAGCATTCACGCCTGAAGATGAAATTTTTAAAAATGTCGGTGTATTTTTTCATACAAAATTAACATTAGAAAATTTTAGACATGTTTTTTCAGAAATTCCAATAACAAAATTTTTCTTTAACAGTATGATTGTTGCAGTAATTACAACCGTTGGACAAGTTATAATATCATCTCTTGCAGGCTACTCGTTTGCAAGGTTAAATTTTAAATACAAAGAGTTTTGGTTTATTACAATTCTGATAACAATGATGGTTCCACCGCAAGTCAATATAATTCCGCTATTTTTCCTTATGAGAGAACTTCATCTTATTAATACATATCCTGCATTAATACTTCCGGGATTATTTGGAGGTTTTGGAGTATTTATGATGCGTCAGTATTTTCTTTCATTACCAAAAGATTTGGAAGAATCTGCCAAAATTGACGGATGCAATTTAATTCAAACATTCTTTAAAATTGCACTTCCTCTATCACTGCCTGCTGCAATAACTCTTGGAATATTCACTTTTGTATCAAATTGGAACAGTTTTATGTGGCCTTTGATTATAACAAATTCTGAAAATATGAGAACATTACCTGTCGGGTTGGCTATATTCAAAGGTAGTTTCAGAGAAATAACTTTATGGGGAGATTTGCTTGCTTGTGCAGTCATTTGCACAATTCCGGTGATAATAATTTTCTTAATAGGTAAAAAATATTTCTTATCCGACTTACTATCGGGAGCAGTAAAAGAATAGCCTACTGAATATACAGTCGGGTAGTTAAAGTTATTAAGAAACAATTGTAATATTCAAATATGCAAAATACATTTACCCCAATTGCAAATGACACTTTTATTGCAATGTTTACTCACGATTTAAAAACACCTATTAATTCAGGAATATTTGCTCTTGAGATGCTTTTAAAAAACAGTTCAAATAATCTTAATGATTATCAGAAAGAACTTTTAAACGACCTGTTAAATTCTTCAAAATACATGAAACGATTAACCGAAAATGCACTTTGTAAATTTAAAGCAGAAAGCGGTAAATTAACTCTAAACAAAGAAAAATGTTCAATAAAGACATTAGTAAAACGTTGTATTGAAGAAACAAAATATATCTTAAAAGATAAAAAACAAACCCTAAATTTTAATTGTGTACAAAATGATATAACAGGTAAAGTTGATATTGTTGAATTTACAAGAATAATAAACAACCTTATCTCAAATGCAAGTAAGTATTCTCCAAAAAATTCAGAAATAAATATAACGCTAAAAAAACTTAGCAACAGAATTTATTTTGAAATCGAAGATTTTGGTTGTGGCATAGATATAAAAGAATTAGATAAAGCATTTGAAAAATATGTACGACTTGCAAATAATCAGAAATCCGCAGGCACAGGACTTGGTTTATATATCACAAAACTAATAGTAGACGCTCACGGCGGAAATATTAAAATAAACAGCAAATTAAAACAAGGAACAAAAATTTCGTTTGATATTCCTGCATAACTCAAACTTTAGTTGTAAAAATTTCATCATTTATTATAATTCAAATTTTAAATTAAAATTTTAAAATAAGAATGAAAGAGGTGAAATTATGACTGAAAAAAAATATGTTATTGACATTAAATCAAAAGAATTAAACTTTAAATCACTTGCTAATTTAGCAATTATTCTGAACAAAATGGATATGGACAAAAGACCTGTTGCACTTGATTTAAAAGAAGTTGAAAGCGTAACCGAAGACTTTTTTACATTCATAAAAAACTTTTCGGAAACAACAAAATTAACGCTTTTAAATATACCTTCAGAATTATTTGCACTTTTGAACTTGAGAAGATATGATAAAAATGTTAAAATGTTCAATAATAACCTTGATTTTATTCAAGACAAAAACGAACTTATTAACAGAAAATTTCATGTTGTAAAATAATCGGAAATATTTATGGGCAAAATTCTTCAAAAGACAGTTTATTTACTTTTGGCATTACACGAAAAATTTTTAAAAAGAAAACGCAAAAATGCAAAAAGAGGACTTCATAATTCAACAACAAAAACCGTGTTGAATAATGGTTGTTCGCTCAATTTAACAGTTAAAACAGAAGAAAACAAAGCAATTTTGGAAAAAAATCTTGCAGTTATTCTGAAAAGTTTTGAAAACAGTCCGGAACAAATGTTAATTTATATTGAAAGAAACGGAACTCCTGTTATAAGACATGAAAACGCTTCAAAGGTTCTCGACATAGTACGGGAAGAACAAGGTTATATTAGAGAATTAAAAGGTTTAAAGGCATTAATTCTAAATTTAATGTTGTTCAAAAAATTCAGTTTTAAATCTTCAGAAATGTTTTTAATGAATGAAGGCACAATAGACCAATATGCAATGATACATCAATTTTACAAATGGTATGCAATGAAAACAGGCATGCCGGGATTTGATGTAAATGCACAAGATAATTTTAGAAAATTTATAGACGAAAAAAGTTATTTGAACATGGAAACACTTGATGTTGATGATATATTATCCCTAAAAGATGCCATAGCAAGAGATGTTGATGCAATAACATTTGTTGAAAAAATAGCAAAACAAAACGAAGGCAGTAAAAAAGCCATGAAGAAAATGACCGACGGCGGTGCTTCGGTTTAAACTTGTTGTGTTTCATCCAACATACTTACTTGCAGGTAGTTGTATTTGCAGCAAATTTTAAATCATAGCATTTTAAATAATCCATATTACCATTTAATATAATCCATGCCCCACATTTATTTGGATCACCATAAGGTCTATCATTACCATCTAAATTTTTATCCAATGTAGGCTTAAAACCATTACTGTCATATGGGAATTCAAATACATCTTCACAACGCTTATTTGGACCTTTATTAGTACCGTTTACATCAATTATAACCCACCTATTATGACTAAATCCAACAGTTGAACCATCAGAAAGTATTACTGTCTCTGACATTCTTTCACCACCATCTGAACTGTTAGCAGCAAACAATGAACAGGCATCACTTACGGTACAAACTTTTGAATATTTCATAAATTCTGTTATACGTTCAAAATGTCGTTTTATACAATTTGCATCTGTAAGTCCTGAACACCACCCATCAGTCGGACCATAAACAACAGTCGCCCGGCCTAATGCATCTTCTAAATTTGAATATATCTTTTGTAATTTAGTAACTTTTTCTTTATTACCTGTTGACTGGTTTAAGTTAGGCAATGTCAAAGCTGCAATAACTCCAATTATCCCCATGACAATAAGTGTTTCAGCGAGAGTAAATGCAAAAACTTTTTTAGTGAATTGTGAATAGTGAGTAGTGAGTAGATTGGTAATAAATACAATGTCATGCTGAACTTGTTTCAGCATCTTTCCAATTATTGATATTATCTTTTGTATAATCTCAAATCCTAAAATAAATTCAGGATGACGATAATTAAAAACCTTAAAATTATTGCCACAAGCGAGTCTTATCCCCTCTAAAACTCTAAACACACTATTCATAGCACTTTTCTCCTTTATCCTTATATTATCATTATTTTATTGTTTTGCAACAGCATTGGTTATAGCGTCCAAAATTCTTTTTACACCTATAACTTCTATATTTTCAAATTTTTCATTTAAATTATTTGCAGCAGGAACTATTGCTCGTTTAAAGCCCAATTTTTGAGCCTCGTAAATTCTTTTTTCCAAATTATTTACAGGTCTTATTTCTCCCGACAAGCCTATTTCGCCTATCAAAACCGTTTGCATATCCGCAGTTACGTCATTCAAACAAGTTGCTATCGCAACTGCTATACCCAAATCAGCAGCCGGTTCGGATATATCTACACCACCAATAACATTTACATATACATCTTGTTTTGAAAGATTTAAACCTACTCTTTTTTCTAAAACCGCTAAAATTTGCAGTACTCTTGACGTATCCACTCCGTTTGTAACACGTCTTGGACTTGGATACGGAGTAACACCAACAAGTGCCTGTATTTCAAGCAACAAAGGTCTTGTACCCTCATTTGTTACTATAATTACACTACCTGGAGTTGAAATATGATTTTCTTTTACAAAAATTTCACTCGGATTAGTTATTTCAACCAAACCGTTTGAGTGCATATCAAACATACCGACTTCCGATGTTGTACCAAAACGGTTTTTAACTGCTCTCAAAAGTCTGTAAGATTTATATTTATCACCCTCAAACTGAATAACTGCATCAACCATGTGCTCCAAAACTTTCGGTCCTGCAATACTGCCTTCTTTTGTAACATGCCCGATTACAACAACAGTTATATTTTCCGTTTTTGCAATCTGCATTAAGTAATTACAGCACTCTCTGACTTGACCGACACTGCCCGCAGAAGATGAAATATTATTTGTGTATATAGACTGAATACTATCTACAACAAGCACATCAGGTTTTAAGTCTTTTATTTCAAGTCTTATTTGTTCAAGATTAGTCTGCGGATAAATATACAATTTATCACTATTTACACCTAACCTCTCCGCACGGAGTTTTAATTGGCTTGAAGATTCTTCTGCTGATACATATAAAACTTTTTTATTCTGTTTGCACAATTCACCGCTTGTTTGCAAAATTAATGTTGATTTACCAATTCCCGGATCACCTGCTAATAGCACCAACGAGCCCTGAACCAAACCACCGCCCAAAACTCTGTCAAATTCAGAAATATTTGTACTTACTCTGACATTTTCATCAAGTTTTATATCGTTTATTAAAATTGGTTTTTCCGTATTTAAAAATTCTGCCGCAGGAATTTTTGAACCTTGAAGGTTAGCTTCTATTTCTTCTACTAAACTACCCCAAGAATTACACTCAGGACATTTGCCTAAATATCCTGCCGTTTCATAACCACATTCCTGACACACATATTTTGATTTAACTTTAGCCATATCTATACGTTTAAAAATTTACAAATACGTTTTATCCACTTTTTAAATTCTATTGAATGATTAATTTTTATATCTCTGTAATATTGATTATAATTTTTTATAATATTTTTAGGTAATTGCTCACCTCGCTGCAAAATCATTGCAACTTGCTCGAGATAATTATCCTGCTCATCTCGATACAGCAAATCTGTTCTTCTGAAATCTTCATCAGCCTCTCTATGAATCAAGGCATGATATGCACATTTTATAGACGCATCACTTGCATTTTTAGGGAATTTCTTAATTGCCTCACGCACAAGAAGCTTGTCCGTTAAAACCGCAATAATCAGTCTACCAATATACTTTCTGGCAGAAAATACGTCTTCAAATTCAATATCCGACATTCTTTTATACTAAATCCAAACATTCAGCTTCTATGAACTGCAACATTCTTCTGTCATCACCTTCAAAGAATTGACTTGAGATTTCTTTAATTGCTGCGACAGCCATTTCATTTTTATCCATTACGGTCTTATAGAAGAATTTTTTACCTGCTCTGTAACGAACTAACAATTCCTTTGAACTTAATCTGTCCATAACTGTTTTTACAGTTGTATAAGCACGTTCTAAACCATTTTCAGCCATATCATCAACTATATCTTTAACAGATATGTTCATATCTTCATCAATAGACTGTAATTTCCATACCGAATTTAAAATCTCAATTTCAAGAGAACCTAATGACATATAAATAACCTCATGCTAAATTTTACTGTTACACTCATAATAATTTAATTATTTTATAAAATCAAGTATTTGTATATAAAACTTAATCTAACAAACCTTCGGTAGATTCACCTATATAAATAACACCTGTATAGCCTGAATTATTATTTTTCAAGTGTTTACCCGTATTTTTTGTGAAATGCCCCGAGCCGTTACGTGATATTAAACCTTTTTTATTAGCAACACTTTCTGTATTATTTTGTTGCCCCAAAAACGTTGGATAACCAATAGCGAGAAAAACCATAAATGCAACGGAACCAATACAAATCTTTAATAAGCTTTTCTTCATAAAAACCTGCTTTCTATAATATATATTCCCATTTTCAAAAGATTTTAAACACGTAAAAAAGACACTTTATTCCGTAAAATAAGCGTTCTTGATAGAAAACAGCAGCCTAAAGCATATATTACTCTGCCGAACGAAACGATTAATTATCGTTTCGTGAGAGGAAAATAAAATGTCCTGCTCGGATATAAAAATCTTTTGGGTT
>DFEL01000045.1 GCA_002369055.1 Cyanobacteria bacterium UBA3803 | reverse complement strand
TCTAATGCAGATTTACCTGTTTCCGGTTTTATATCAACAGGAATACCACGACCATTATCTTCAACTGTTATACTGTGGTCAGTATTAATTTTTACACGTATTTCAGTACAAAAACCCGCTAAGGATTCGTCAATAGAATTATCAACAATTTCATATATACAGTGGTGCAAACCTCTTTGAGAAGTTGAACCAATATACATTCCGGGACGCATTCTTACGGCTTCTAAGCCCTCAAGTACACGAATATTACTTGCATCATATCCCTGTTTTGCTTCAACGGCAGTCCCGCTTTGCATTTCTTCCATATTTATCCCCCAATAAATTAATCAATTTGTACTTATATTATATTATAAAAACAAACCTTTAGCATGACACGAAACAAAATCGTTACTTAGTGTAAAGCAATTATTCGTTTAAATTACTCCACTTTTTACTTGCAGAGTCTAAAACTTTTTTAGTATCTGCATTATCAATCAATATCATTTGTACAGCAGTGTTTATAACCGTATTCAACTCTTTTTGTGATTTTTGTGATTTATATACAGGTTCAACCTTATCGAGCTGCTTGGCACTAAGCACTCTTGCCTTTGACATCAAATCGGCATTATCATATTTTGTGTAATATTCATTTTTTAAAGCCTTATCATTAGTTGCTATAATGTTAGTCATTTTTGCAAGTGTTAATTGATTTTGTTCGTTTGTCAGATACAATGCAAAATCAAGTGCAATATCCTTATTTTTTGCTCGTTTTGGAATAACAAAATTCATCATTGAAAAATCATACTGACCTAATTTGCCTGTAACTTGAGGTGCTACATCTGATTTTTTATAAACATCAGGTGAATTTTCACGTATCATATTTAAAAAATTTGCACCTGCTTGCAGAGTTACAACTGTTCCTGACATGTATTTTTCAAGTGCTTCTCTATGAGTTTGCGTTATAGTTTCCTTTGGAATTAAATCTTCTTTATATAATTTTTTATAAAAATCAAATATATCAGCAGCTTCTTTTTTGGATAACTTATTCGGAGAATTAATACCAAATTTGTTCAATATTTTTAGCATTGTATCATTTTCAGTAATTGTCGGCATAAAAATATATGCACCTGTTTTATCTTTTACATCTTTTGCATACTGCATATAATGCTCATAAGTTACCGGCGGCATTAAAAAACCTGCTTTTGATAACAACGACTTATTATATATAGTTACGGCAGAAGTAGCATACCAAGGAATTGCATACATTTTACCATCAACTTCAAGTGATTTTAAAAGAGATTTATTATAATCAGCCAGCTTATCAATCGGAATTTCTTCTAATGCACCTCTTTGAGCAAGAATATTTGAAAAATCAGGATTTAAATTTACAAGAGAAGGAGGATTATTACTCAATATAGCAGCAAGCGTTCTTTTTTCACCTTCTGAAAAAGGAACATCAATCCACTTTATCTTAATATCAGGGTGTTCATATTCATACTTTGAAATTACATCAGTCATATATGGTGTAAAATCGTTCATTTGCAATGTCCAAAAAACAATTTCTCTTTCGTTAATATCACTTTTTCTTGTCATTGAAAACGTTATAAACAAAACAAATAAACACACTATTGCTATTATAATTATAATAATTTTTTTATTCATATTTATTTAAGCCTTTTGGTGTTAAAATTATATCATGAATAATTTATTTACGGAAATAGAAAATAAAAATAAACAAATTCCTTTAGCGGAAATATTACGACCAAAAAATTTAGATGAATATTTTGGTCAAAAAAACATTGTTGCAAAAAATTCTCCGCTATATAACTTACTAAACTCAGGTCGTTTATTTTCACTAATATTATGGGGACCGTCAGGATGCGGAAAAACAACTTTGGCAAGAATAATATCCAATACTGTTAATGCACAGTTTATCGAAATTTCTGCAGTAACATCAGGAGTAAAAGATATAAAAGATGCGGTAGAAAAAGCAAAAGAAGCCCTACGAAATAATCAAAAAACAATTTTATTTATTGATGAAATACATCGTTATTCAAAAACACAACAAGATGCACTACTACCACATTTAGAAAACGGTACATTATTTTTAATCGGTTCTACCACAGAAAATCCTTCTTTTCAAGTAATATCCGCACTTCTCTCAAGAGTTCAGGTAATAAGACTTGAAAACCTTGACGATAATTCCATTAAAAAAGTCATAATTAAAGGGTTTAAATATTTATCGGAACAATATCAAGAAGTTGAATATTCTGACGATTCTATTGAATTTATCACAAATTTATCAAGAGGAGATGCAAGATTTGCACTAAATCTTGTAGAAAATGCTTATTTTTCAAGCGATTATACTGATGGCAGGAGAATTATAGATGTTGCTAATTTGGAACGACTTGCTCAATCAAGAAAAACAAGATATTCCCAACAAGAGCATTACGACTGTGCCTCTGCTTTTCAAAAAAGCCTGAGAGGTTCTGACGCAAACGCAGCAATATATTATCTTGCTAAAATGATTGCATCAGGTGAAGACCCAAGATTTATAGCAAGACGCTTAATAGTTTGTGCAGCAGAAGACGTAGGCAACGCTAATCCTATGGCATTATCACTTGCAGTAAGTGCTTATCACGCAGTAGAAATATTAGGTTTTCCTGAAGCAAGAATACCACTTGCTGAAGCTGTCATATATGTCGCAAATTCAAAAAAATCTAATCAAACAATTTGTGCTATTGATGAAGCACTTTCTGATATAGAAAGCGGAAAAGATTACCCACCACCAATGCATTTGAGAGATGCTCATTATAAAGATGCAGCAAAATACGGATTTGGCGTGGGCTATGTATATTCACATAATGCACCTGAACAGTATCAGCAATTTTTACCTGATGAGTTGAAAGATAGAAAATATTTAAAATAAGGATATATTTCACAGATGAAGAAATTGCTATTTAGCATATTTATATTATTTATAACTTCTCAAAATGCATTCTCTGCACCAGGTTTTGATACAAATAAATTATATTTTGAAGATTATCAGATTTGTACAAGAGCATATAATGTTATATATGACTCAAAAAGAAAATTATTTATAATACCAGAAGATATAAAACGTTATTCTGTAAATATAATTTTTACAAATAGCGGAAAAATAATTAAATTCGCAGATAAAAACATTCAATACAAAAATGGACGTATATCTAAAATTGGTAACGATTATATAACTTATCTTAATGGAAATTTATATACAATAGGATGCAAAAAAGTTACTCTTGATGCAAATAAATCACATGTACTAAAAATAGGTAATTTAAATCTACATCAATATTTCATAGGAACAAAATTTTCACAAGCCGAAGCTGTAAAAAGTAACGGACAAACTCCTGGAATGTCATTCTCGCTACTCGCAGACGGAAGTGATTTTGGAGGAAGTTTTAGTGATGTAGTAATTGCATTTGACGACACAGAAATTTTAGAAGGTCCTACTAAACAAAAGCCTGAAAGAAAAAATATTGACAATATATTTGGTGATAAAATCAAAAGTATTGGACAACGAAGAGTTGAATATTGGTCAAATGGAAAATTAAGATGTATAGGAAATGAAAGTGTTGACTATTGGTCTGATGGTAAAATTCAAAAAATAGGAAACAAAAATGTTTTATATTGGTCTAATGGTAAAATAATGAAAATAGGAAATGAAAGTGTAGATTATTCATCTGATGGCAGAATCAAAAGTATTGGACAACGAAGAGTCGAATATTGGTCAAATGGAAGATTAAGATGTATAGGAAATGAAAGTGTTCAGTATTAACAAGCAAAAAAAAGTTTGCCAAAGTCTATTGGCAAACATTAAATAAACACGAGGATATTAAGAGAGAGTATAAAATTTTTGTTTATCCTGTGTGGATTAAATTGAGAGAGAATGAGAGAGAGAAAACTTAAATATTAACCGAATATTGACCAAGATGTATTTTCTTTGATACCTTCATCTATCGCCTTTTCACAATTATCAATTTGTGCTTTCAATACATCCATTTCTAATTTTAATTGGTCTTTTTTTGTATCATATACTGATTGGTATGCTACCAAACTTTTATATACATCACTGTTTTTGTAATTAGTTGTTGAACCCGCTGCGTTTGTGATTTCTTCTATTTGTTCTGTAACTGCTTCCAGTGATCTTGCTGCTGAATCTTGTTCGTATGCTTTTGCTTCATATTTTTGTTTTAATATATTACGTTGAACTGTGAAAACACCTAATAACATTTTAATTTTCTCTCTTTTTTATTTATTTATCTCTCGTACTTATATAAAGTATTTCTTTTTTAAAAAATTGCTTTTTTGAACATATATAACTTTACATTTCTTAACAAATACACATATTGTCTTTCAACACATTGTTTTAGACAAACGATAAGAAATA
>DFEL01000044.1 GCA_002369055.1 Cyanobacteria bacterium UBA3803 | reverse complement strand
ATTAAGAGAGAGAGTATAAAATTTTGTTTTAAATTTAACAAGCCCCGCCTGTGTTAAATTTACTTTTAATTTCAAGAATTAGTTGTTGCTCAAAACTAATTTTAAAGTAGCCATGTTTTTGATTGATAACATTTTGTGTTTGTTTTGTTGAGCGTTTGATATTTCAAAGATTCTGCACATTCTACGAATTTCTTCAGCTTCAGCAAATGTGTTAACTCTATATACATTGTTAATTGGATCTGCTACAACTGACATCATAGTATTTAATTCTTGTTCTTTCATCTTTAAAATATCCTCTCTTGAAATCTCTTACTCTTTTATAAAGTATTTCTTTTCAAAAAAATTGCTTTTTTGTTTTTATTTTCGTTAAGATTTCTTAATAAAACCTCTATATCTTATATATAATGAGTATTTCGGCGATGTCAAAAAATGGCTGAAATCCATGTATATCATGAATTTCAGCCTATGAATATATAATTATCATACTTTTATTATTTACATGACCTTTTTGTGTTCCAATTTAACTGATTTGCACATTTTAAATAATCTCTGTTACCGGCTTTTAATGCCCATGCTGTACCTGATACCGCAGTAGCAGTAGGTCCTGCAGGGTTATCTCCATCTGCAACCAAACCTTCATCATAGCACATATAAAATTCGAAAATATCATATCCGGGCTGGTTTTCACCTTGTGGCCCGTTTACGTCTACAATAAATTTTCCCATATACCCATGACAAAAATTATCATCATTTGCTGAAGTCCCATGATTATTTACGTTGTTACGTATTGCTGACATTCCACCTACAAATATTGAAAGAGAGGCACCATCTTTTAATAACATGTTGCTATATGTGGTGTCATTTTCTACATTGTTATAAGAAGGAAAACATCCTTTAGTACTTCTTCCGCAATTCTTTATTATTGAGAAGTACTTTTGAATAAACTCATTCATATAATCAGTCATTTTATTACTACTTGCATCCGCAGCAGCAGGCCACTCAACAGGTCTGCCATATTCTGCGACAACTTGTTGGTAAGCATTTTCAATCTCAGGATAAATTTTTCTTAATGCTGATATACATTTACGTTCTTCCACGTTATGACTAAGATTAGGCAACGTTAAAGCGGCAACAACACCTATAATACCAACAACTACTAAAACTTCTGAAAGCGAAAACGCAAATATTTTTTTTAACATAAAGCACCTCAAACAGAGTATTATTAATGAAATTGTATGCTTATTAATGGTACTTGTCAAACAAACTTAAACAAATGTAACCTTTTTGATTTTTTTTGAGATGATTATAAAATTAATTTAGGAGGAAAATATGAAATTTAAATTGTTTATAATTACATTAATAATGAGCCTTGCGGCAGGATTTGTAAGTGCAGCAACACTAAAATCTAATGCGATAACAAAACGCATTCCCGCAGGTACAAAATTTACCATAAAATTGCTTGACCCTATAAGTACAAAAACAAATAAAGAAGGTGATTATTTTAGTGCCGTATTAATCCATGATGAAAAGACACCAACAAATGTAATTTTACCCGCAGGTTCAATGATTAGAGGCAGTATTTCAAAAGTTGTAAAATCTAAAAGATTTTCACGAGGCGGAGTAATTTATTTGGACTTTGACCATATTGTAACTCCGAACGGAAGACAATTGCCATTAGATATGATTATATCAGGAAAAGTTAATTTTAATTTTGATGGTGGATTATATCTAAATAAAGGATATGGTGAAGCGTTGCAGGATAATTGGTCAAAAACAGTTGATATAACTGTTAATGCAACTGATTACGGTATGGATTTAGGGGAAGATGTTTTGTATGGTGCCGCAAGAGTTTTAACTGTTCCTATTTGTGCATTGGGCGGTGCTATTGGTGGCGGTGCTTATTGGATTGGTGATAGCGTTGCGGATATGTTTAGAAAAGGTAAGGATGTTGAATTTAATCAAGATGAAACTTTAACTGTAATACTAACTCAACCGATAGATGTTCCGATAAATTAATATAATATAAGATAATAAAAAAGGTAACTATATACATGTTTCCACTAAAAGTACTAAAACTTGTCATGCTGAATTTATTTCAGCATCTTGCCAATAAACAGATTCTGAAACAAGTTCAGAATGACATTATAATTTATTTATAGACAAAATTTGTGGAGTATTGTATATAAATTCCTAAAAAGACTTCAGTTTTTAGTACTGAAGTCTTTTTTATCTTTTTTAATTACATCTTTTCCGGAGCAGTAACTCCTAAAATATTAAGTCCTAATGCGATAACGGATTTTACCGCATAAACAAGTGATAAACGAGCCAAAGTTGTTTGTTTATCGTCTGTTATAACACGTGTTGCGTTATAGAATGAGTGAAAATCGGCAGCAAGTTCTTGAACATATCTGCAAACTGTATAAACGGTTCTATTTTCTGCGGAACTTACTATTGTTGATTTGAATTCTTCTAACTTTAAGATTAATTTTTTAGCATTTTCAACTTCATTTTCAAGAATATTTTTATCGAAGTTATGTACTAAGTTATCAAATTCTTCTTTTGTTAAAGGAGCTTTAACCGTTTCCCCTGTTTGAACGTCAGTTCTGTCATTAATCGCATTTCTCAAAATTGAACAAGCTCTTGCGTATGCGTATTGAACATAAAATACAGGATTTTCATCAGTAGATTTTTTAGCAAGTTCAATATCGAAATCAAGGGTATTGTTAATATCTCTCATGCACATCCAAAAACGTGTAGCATCAACGCCAACTTCTTCAATTAAATCGTCAAGCGTAATCATATTCTTACGTTTACCCATTCTTGTTTGTTCACCATTAATAACAAGATTAACAAGTTGACCTAAAAGAATTTCAAGTTTTGTTGAATCATAACCCAATGCTTCCATAGATGCTTTAACACGAGCAACGTATCCGTGATGATCCGCACCCCAAATATTAATTAATCTGTCAAAACCTCTGTCCATTTTGTCTTTGTGATATGCAATATCTGCTGTAAGATAAGTATTTGAGCCGTCTGCTTTTTTAATTACTCTGTCTTCATCATCTCCATATT
This sequence comes from Cyanobacteria bacterium UBA3803, assembly GCA_002369055.1. Classification (GTDB taxonomy): domain Bacteria; phylum Cyanobacteriota; class Vampirovibrionia; order Gastranaerophilales; family Gastranaerophilaceae; genus UBA6984. The sequence continues at coordinate 15,775 of DFEL01000044.1, read as the reverse complement.
CAGAAGATTTGAACCACATTGCACCCTCTTTTTCATAAAGTTTTCCGCTTTCTTCAAGCTTTTTGTAAGAGGCTTCAACTTTTCCTGAAGTATGTAAATCTAATTCAGAATAAAATTTATCAAAATGTACTCTGAAATTTTCGAGTAATTCTCTTTGCAAACGTTCCATTTCAAGTTTTGCATAATCCGAAAGTACTTTTACATCTTCTGTGTATTCGTGTTCAGACAAGAATTTTTTTGCAACGGGAATTAAATATTCACCGGGATAGTAATTTTTTCTTTCAATTTCATCTTCCGGAAAATCAATATTTTCGCCTTTTTCTTGTTTTAGGCGAATTAAAAGAGAGTTACCTAATTTTTGAATTTGTGAGCCTGCATCATTAATATAAAATTCTTGGTAAACATCGTGTCCGTAGAATTTTAATACATTTGCCAAAGCACTTCCCATCGCAGCCCAACGACCGTGTCCTATGTGAAATGGGCCTGTCGGATTTGCAGATACATATTCAAGGTTTATTTTTTCAACCTTAACATTTTCAGGCTTACCATAATTTTCACCTTTTTTAAAAATTTCGTCTATTGCATTAACAAGCAATTCTTTACCGAGTTTAAAATTTATAAAACCTCCGACAACAGTTACTTCGTAGCCACATTTACTCAAATTTTCAACAATTGCATTCGCAATTTGCGGTGGTGCAATTTTGGCACTTCTTGCAAGAGAAGATACATTAATTGCAAAATCTCCGAAATCTGTGTTTTTAGGTTTTTCAACGGATAATGTCCCTTTTGTGTATTCCGTCATTTGACCTAATTTGTTGCTTTTTATAGCATATTCAACAGCATTTTCGGTTTCGTTTAAAAATAAATCTTTTAGCATTTTTCCTCACTTTATAAAACTCAATGAAATAATTATAATTCAAAAAAAATATTTAGGATATAATAAAACTATGATAAACATTTCGGCAACAGTAGACAGATTAAGAGAAATCCTCGATGATGAATCTAACGTTCAATTAAAAGAAGAATTGAACGGGTTTCACTCTGCGGATTTAGCCGATATTTTTCAAGAACTAAAGCCCGAAGAACGTTTGGAGTGCTTCAATTTAATTGAAGAAGATAAAGCAGCAGATATGATTGAATATTTGCCGCCAAACTTGCAGGTTGAAATTTTAGGTGATATAGACACAGAACTTGCCGCAAGAATTATTCAAAAACTTCCGCATGATGCAGCAGCGGACGTTTTGGGTGATATGGAAGATGATGATACCGAAACTTATTTGGAATCATTACCTCAAAAATTCTCCGAAGAAGTAAGAGAATTGATGAACTATGACGAAGATACTGCCGGTGGTATGATGACACCGTTATTTATGACGGTTACGTCTGATATGGTTGTTAAAGATGTTTTGGACTACGTAAGAAACAGGGCAAATGAAGAAAACATTGATTTATATTATGTGTATGTAACAGATAAACAAGAACATTTACTTGGTGTTGTTTCATTGAAGGCATTGTTAAGTTCTTCTTTAAAAACTAAAATTGAAGATTTAATGAATTCTGATATTGTTAAATTACATATTGACGATTATAGAGATGCTGTACTTGATGTATTTATGAAATACCAATTTGATTCACTTCCTGTCGTTGACCAGTACAACCACTTAAGAGGACTTGTTACTTGGGATGATATTCAAGATGCGGCAGAAGAAGAAACAACAGAAGAAATATACGCATCTTCAGGTATTTCAACAGGAAGTATTGATGAAGACGAAATTCTTGAAGGTAGCATTTTTACATCAATAAGAGCTAGAACTCCTTGGCTTTTTGTTACTTTAATCGGTGAATTAATTGCCGTAAATGTTGCAAATTGCTATGGCAAAACTTTGCAGGCATTACCGATAATTGCAATTTTTATGCCTCTTTTAGCAGGTCTTGCAGGTAATATCGGAACACAAAGTATTACAATTATTGTACGTGGTCTTTCTACAGGTCAGGTAACACTTGGCTCTACATTAAAACATATCTTCCGTGAAAGTGCCATTGGATTTTTAATTGGTGCATTTTTCGGAGGTCTTGTAATGCTGTTTACTTGGGGCTGGCAAAATAATATTGAATTAGGCATAATAGTAGGTCTTGCAATGGCAATAAATATGTCTTTGGCAACATTAATCGGAACTCTGACACCGTTTGCAATGGAAAAAATGAATATTGACCCTGCCGTAGCATCCGGCCCTGTTATTGCAACAGCAATTGACGTTTTGGGATTGGCTGTATATTTTTCACTTGCCAGCGTATATTTACTAAAAATTGCCGGCTAGTAATTTTCAAGAACATTTGCTATGGCTGCTTCCATGATTTCGGATAAAGCATAGATATTTTCACAATGTATATCAGAACTCATATTGTTTTCACAGTAATCTTTTATTATGCGTGTAACACATAACATTTGTACTGCTAAATTCAATAATTCTTTAGTTTCTTCCATTTTTCGTAATATAGTCTTATATATTTGGATTATATCATTAAAAATTATTATGTCAATTTGTTATAATGAACGAATGAATATGACAGAATACAAAAAAGAGCTGGCAAAAAACATAAGAATTGAACGTGCCAGACTAAATATTTCTCAAACAAAATTATCAATAATGGCTGAAGTATCTATGGATACAATAAGTCAAATAGAACGAGGTATTGCAAATCCCACTCTTGAAACTATAATTTCAATTGCAAAAGCTCTAAATGTTGATTTAAATACATTGCTGCCGTTAAAATAGGATATTGTTTTATGCTTGACGAAGTTCAAATTGAATTAGGCGAAGGAGAAGAAATCCTTGCAACAGGTGAGAAAAATGACGTAATGTGTTATTGTTTTACGGCATTATTTTGTGTTGCAACCGTATTATTCTTTTATGAAGCCTTTTCTGCACCACGTTTATATATGCGTGCAGCATTTGGATTTACATTTTTTATTTTACCGTTTGTAACTGTTTATCTTTTAAATTCGTACAAATATAATCAAATTTATTTGACTGATAAAAGAATTATTATAAAGCAGAAAGATTGTATTGAAGGTATACCTTATGAAGAAGTTAAAGAATTTATGGGTTTTGATACAATTTATCTGAAAAGCAACAGAAAATTTATGTTTGCTTATACTAATATTGATAATTTACAAGAACAATTTAAGGAAATATATCCGTTGTATAAAAAATCTTTTATAACGATAAAAGATGTTATTTTTGTAATTTTCGCAGTATTATTTATTCTTGCAGTAAAATTTGTACCTGAGCATATTTATAACGTTAAGCAGGCATACGAATTAAAAAAGCAGCAATCACAATACGTAATTACGAACAAAGATGAATATATGGCATATTTGCAAAGAGTTTTAAAATTACATTGGGCTCCTCCAAAAATGAGTAAAGATGCAAAAGTTACTGTCGAATTTCAAATTTTACCTGATGGTTCGATGGTTAATGAAAAAGTTATAGAAACCTCAGGAAACAGAGAGCTTGATAATTCAGCATTATTTGCACTGAGAAAAGCTAAGCCGTTAAAAAAATTACCAAAAGATTTAAAAAAAGAAAAAGAGGTTATAATCAATTTTACATTTGATTACAACGTGAAAAATTAGTTTGTTATATAATTAAGAAAACAGAAAAATAAGGAATTAGAAATATGTTAAGAGCAGGTATTGTAGGATTACCAAATGTAGGAAAATCAACATTATTTAACGCACTTACAAGTGCAAAAAACGCTCAAAGTGCAAATTATCCGTTTTGTACAATCGAGCCAAATGTTGGTGTAGTTGGTGTTCCTGATGACAGATTATATAAATTACAACCACTGGTACATACAGATAAAGTTGTACCCACCGCAATTGAATTTGTAGATATTGCAGGACTTGTAAAAGGTGCAAGCAAAGGCGAAGGTTTAGGTAATCAATTTTTGGCTAATATCAGAGAAACAGATGCAATTATTCAAGTTGTAAGATGTTTTGATGACCCTAATACAATTCACGTAGCAGGAAAAGTTAATCCTTTGGATGATATTGAAACAATTAACACAGAACTTGCACTTGCTGATATGGCTTCTTTAGAAAAAAGAATGGCAAAAACTTCAAAAATTGCAAATTCAGGTGATAAGGCAGCGAAAGTTGAAATGAAAGTTATGCAAACTCTGTATGATAAACTTTCAGATGCGACATTTATTAATGTTGATGAACTTTTTGATGATGAAGATGAATTAAAAATAGCAAAACAATCTCAATTAATGAGTATAAAACCTGTTATTTATGCGTCAAATGTTTCAGAATTTGATGTTGTAAACGGAAATGAATATACAAAACAAGTTGAAGAATATGCTAAAAAACACGGTGCAGAAATGGTTATTATATCTGCAAAAATAGAAGAAGAACTTGCGGAATTATCTCAAGAAGAAGCAAAAGAATACTTAAACGAATTAGGTATTACAAGTTCAGGTATCGAAAAAATGATTCAATCCGTATATCATTTATTAAATTTGAGAACATATATTACCGCAGGTGAAATAGAAGTTAAAGCATGGACAATAAAAGCAGGTACAAAAGCACCTCAAGCAGCAGGCGTAATTCATACAGATTTTGAAAAGGGATTTATAAGAGCAGAAGTTATTTCTTACGAAGACTTTTTAGCATGTGACGGTTCTTATACGGTAGCAAAAGAAAAAGGATTAATGCGTCTTGAGGGTAAGGATTATGTTGTTCAAGACGGTGATATTATGCATTTCAGATTTGCTAATTAATTTTTGAAAAATATATATAGAAATCATTAACAGGCGGTGTATTCACCGCCTGTTCTACTGTGCCTTTAAATGAAATAAATCTGCGTAATCACAGAATAATTGCACAGTTATTATATTGACAATTTAACAAAATTTTTAAATATTTTCATTCAACATTTTATGATATTTAATTATAATTTCTAACCGTTTTGTCTAATAGAAAAATTTAATCTAATTACTGATAATTTATTAAAAAGAGGTTTGAAATGGCAATAACTATTCTTATTTTTGATTATAAGAAAACAGAACAAAATTTTTTTAAAAATAATAGACTTGATGATTACGATATTCATTTTTTTGAAGAAAGCTTAAATGAAATAACCGTAAATAATTTACCTGATGATTTACTGGAAGAAACAACAGTAATAAGTATATATTTGACATCAAATATCAATAACAATGTTTTAAAAAGATTTCCAAACTTAATGATACTTTCGACACGTTCTTCCGGATATGAACATATAAATATACAAGAATGCTGCAATAAAAGAATTAAGGTTTTAAATGTAGAAAATTATGATAGTAAAGCAATCGTACAATATAATTTTGGACTTTTAATAGCACTAATAAGAAAAATATATATTGCAGCGAGAGATGTAAGAGAATTTAAATTTGAGTATGACAATTATATCGGCAGAGAGCTTGATAAGCTTACAATAGGTATTATTGGTACAGGAAATGTCGGCTCTGAAATGGCAAAAATATCAAATGCTTTTGGAATGAAAATATTAGCACTTGATATAAAACATAATAAAGAATTAATTGATAAATATAATGTTGAATATACAGATAAGATGACTTTGGTTAAAAATTCGGATGTTATTTCATTGCATGTTCCACTGACGGAACAAACAAGAGAAATGATTACAAAGCGGGAATTTGCAATCATGAAACCGACAGCAATTATTTTAAATACATCAAGAGGAGAATTAATAAATACAGAAGACTTATATGACGCAATAATTACGGAAAATCTTGCAGGTGCAGGACTGGATACCACAGACTGCGAAGAAATAGCATTTAATACACATAATATGACAACAAAAATTAGAGATGTAAATTTTGAATGCCTCTCAAAAGCTTTTTTAACCAGACGACTTGCTCAACTTGAAAATGTAATTGTAACTCCAAGAATTGCTTATAACACTCAGGATTCAACCGATAGAATTTTAAAAACAATGTTTACTTCGATAGAAGACTGCATACAAGGAGGTCATACTAATCAAGTTAATTAGCATGACCTTCTCTTTATTTATATCGTACCTTGCCTATACTGAAATTTTGATTATACTTCAACAAAAAGTCTTCTGCCAACGATATTTGGCTTGCCGTTGTAGTATCCTGCAAAATATCCGCCTTGAACAGGTCTGTTTTTTGCGTATGTATTCATATCAACAGTTGTTGTAACAAAAGGATTTGGATTAAACGGATTTGATGACTCAACAGGTTTTACTGTTTGAGGGTTTTTTGGCAATTGCGGTTGTGCAATTGCAGGTGATAAAACTTTGTTAAAAATAGAAATCAGATTATTAGTGTTTGCCATTATGTAGTCCTCTCTCGCGCGTTTTTCTCTCTCGACATTATGTATTTAATGAGAAAAATTTAAAAGTCATATTTTTTGTAGAAATTTGTCTGATTGTTTTAATATTTCTTAACAAATCTCATCTTTTTATGTAGTATAATTGTTTTATGGAAAAAATAAATCGTAAAAATGTACTAATTATTGGAAATTGTGCAAAAGAATTTGCATTTGCACAAAAATTATCTGAACAGGATTGTGTAGGAGAAATATTTGTTGCAAGAGGAAATGATGCAATGAAAGAATTTTGCACATGTGTTGATATAAGAGAAGATTCTCCTATTGAATTATTGGAATTTGCTATGGAAAATAGCATTGATTTAACAATAGTATCAGGAGAAAAGGCTATAAAAGCAGATGTAGCAGGTTTTTTTGCAGATAACGGTCAACTTGTATTCGGGCCAACTGCAAAAAGTGCGGAAATTTGTACAAGTAAATCTATCGGTAAAAAATTTATGTACAAATTGAGAATACCTACTGCAAAATTTGGTATTTTTGAAAAATCAAATTTAGCATTAGACTATGTTAGAAATTGTCAAATGCCTGTTGTTACTAAAACAGATGAACACAGAGGAGTGAATGGAACTCTTGTTTGCAGTTCCTTTTCAATTGCAAAATCATTTATTGATGAAGCTTTTTTGCGTGGGGAACAAAGAATTATAATTGAAGATTATATATACGGACACGAATTTTCTTTTTATGTAGTAACAGACGGATATAACGCATTACCTTTGTCAAGTGTTGCAAATTATAAATTTTCTCTTGATGGAGATGGTGGTCTTTTGACATCGGGAATGGGCTGTTACACTCCTGACTACAAAATATCATCAGAAACTGAACGATATATAATGAACGAAATGATATTTCCAACTTTAGACAGTCTTGCACAAAATGGCACTCCTTATGTTGGTATTTTAGGACTTGATGCAGTTTTAACTCCTGAAAATGATGTTGTAGCTTTGGAATATAACACATCGCTTCAAGAACACGATTGTCAAGGTGTTTTATCACTTATGAATGAAAATTTATTATATTTAATGCAGGCATGTGCAATGGGTACATTTGCGGATGATTATGAAAATGTTGCAATGTCAGAAGATTTTGCTGTTTCTGCTGTGCTTTCGGCAGGTAGAAAAAGCGGTTCAATAATTTCAGGACTTGACAGGCTGGATGAAGCAACAAAAATTGCACATTTTAATACTATAAAAAACAAATATCTTGAATATGAAACTGTTGGGGACAGAACGCTTTTAATTACAAGAAATGCAAAAACAATTTCTCGTGCGGTTGAAAATTTGTATGACGAAATTGAATTAATAGAATTTGACGGCAAAAAACACAGGAAAGACCTGTGTTTTGTACCTGATTATAATTAATTTTATTATTTATTCATACATATTTATAATGGTTTCAATACCTTGTTTTGCAGTATTAAATAATTCCATTAATTGACTTTGGTCATAAGGTTCACCTTCAGCCGTTGTTTGAAATTCAATAATCTTACCTGATTTTGTCATTACAACATTTGAATCAACCTGTGCTCTTGAATCTTCTTCATAACATAAGTCCAGTCTGACTTCATTATCAATAATTCCAACAGAAATTGCTCCAATTTCTTCTTTTATCGGATTTTCTTCCAGTTTACCTTCTTCTAAAAGTTTTTCAACTGCAATTTTTAGTGCCAAAAAACCTCCGCAAATACTTGCGGTTCTTGTTCCACCGTCTGCCTGTATTACATCTGCATCAATAGTTATTGTCATTTTAGGCATTTTTTCTAAATTTACGCAGGCACGAATACTTCTTCCTATCAGGCGTTGAATTTCTTGTGTTCTGCCTGATAATTTAGTTCTTTCTCTTTCACATCTTGTTGATGTTGAAGAAGGTAAAAGCGAGTATTCTGCGGATATCCAGCCTTTTGTTTCGTCTTTATCCATCCATTTGGGTTGTTTTTCTTCAAATGATGCTGTTGTAATAACTTTTGTATCTCCAAATTCGACTAAAACTGAGCCAAGTGCATTTTTAGTAAAGTTTTTTGTGAATTTGACAGGTCTTAATTCGTTATTTTGTCTTCCGTCTTTTCTCATTTTAGTAACCCTTTCATTATTCATAATCCCAAATATAAATTTGTCCGCAATATTTGCAAACAGCGTGCTCATTCATAAAATCCAGTGTTGGTATGAATGTATGACCGTCAATAGTGATTTCTATTTGTTGTCTTGCATTGTATTTTTGAGTAAAATTTCTGTTACCATTGTATTTTTCTGAAAACATTAATTCAAATTTATCAATACTATTGCAATTATTGCATTTATACATTTTTAGATTTTGCTTTCTTTTTCTTTTCTTTTATTTCAGATATGCTCAGTTGCTTATACCACAGAGTAAAGCATATTGAACGCAATGGAAGCGTAAAACTTACCACAAACCATGAAATTACAGAAGATATAATCATTTTTGAAACATCCAAAGACGTTATCATGTAATTTTGTCCTAATGCTTCAAATGCTGCGTTCCAGTTATCAATTGGCAAAATATCCGATATCATAGGGTCTAACAACATTGCAAAAAGATTTACAACCTGAATTAATGTTAATAAAATTTCTGCCAGTTTTGGTAAAAGAAAATAAGTAAAGATACCAAGTATTAAAAGTAATCCGACAGTACCGCCAAAATTTTTCACTACCAATTTTGCACTTTGTTTAAAACAATCTACTGCGGAAAGATTTTTTTCAAATGTAAACACTTGAAATATCAAACTTATGAACACAAATGCTACAACTGCAATAATCCACATAGGAGGAAATATAGCGATTAGTGTAAATAAACCAAACAATAGCCACAATGTTATGAAATCACCCATTCTTTTTGACGTTGTTGCCACTTTTTTATGAGCATTAATATCATAAATTCTGCCTGATTTAACTGTATTTTCTGCCATTGAACATACTGCAACATAAGCAACTAAATATTCCCAAAATGCTTTTGCAAAGATTATTAATCCGGGTACTGCAAGAGCCATTGTAATAGCAAAACTTACTGTTGTATCAGGAATTTTAGTGCCGATAGTATATGCAAATCCCAATGATAGAGCAAATGATAAGATTATACCAATGAGTTGTCCGAATATAGGAAAACTCATATATTTTATAAGGGTTGGTGAATGTTTTAAATATATTCCCAAACCTTCCATAAATATCCCAAATACGTTTTTTTTACTTTGTGTCATAATATTTTGACCCCATTTTTATTGTATAATTATTTTATAACAAATCAGCGGAATTTGAAAATGGATTACAAACAGTTAATAAAAACTTTTACCAAAGATAATTATCATAATAACGTAAATTTGCATATTCACTCAACTTTTTCTGACGGACAGATGACTTCGGATGAAATTGTGCGTCAGGCGAAAGATAAAGGATATGAATATATTTCTATTACAGATCATAATACTCTTGACGGATATATCAAAACTAATTTAAAAAACGAAAGCATTGTAATTCCGGGAATTGAATTTGACTGCTGGTATAAAACAACGTTTTTTCACCTTTTAGGATATGGTTTTGATATTAATACCAAATTATTAAATCCGTTTTTGGCAAAAAATAAACGAGATACAGAATCTGACTGGGTTAGAATTTTTGCAAAAAGAAATGTTAAAAAGCTAATACAGGCAATTCATGATGCAGGAGGGATTGCTGTTTTAGCACATCCTGCTTGCTATTGGTGTTTAAATCTTGATGCTTTTGTAAAACAATTAATTGACTTTGGTCTTGACGGTATTGAAGTATATTATCCTTATGACAGACACAGAGGTATTATTAAATTTCATTCAAGAAAAACTGTTGAAAAAATTGCGGATAAATACGGATTAATTAAAACAGGCGGAACAGACTGCCACAGTAAAGAATTGCGTTAATCAATAATAATTTCCTGCTCATTTTTATATGTTACATATCCTAAATTTGCGGCAGGCGGTTTTCTTAAATACTTTCTTTTTGTGTAAATTACGCCTATTTTACTTGAATTTGCACCTTGCGAATATTGTTTTGCAAGTTTTGCACATTCAAAAATCAATTCATCACTTGGCTTTTCGTGTCCTTGAATTTTTAAAAGCACGTGAGAACCGGCACAAGTACTTGTATGAAACCATAAATCTTCATCTTTTGCCAATTTTGAAATAATGTAATCATTTTGTTTGTTGTTTTTACCAACAAAAACAGTATGTCCCAAAATGTTTCTTTCATCTATGGGAGTTATTTTGGCTTTTTTAATATCTTCTTCCTGCAAAACTTCTTGTTTTATTTCGTTTAAAATATCAATATTTTCAGCAGTTTCTATTAAATAAATTGTTTGAAGACAATATCCTTTTTCATTGGTAAGTTCTTCTTTCAGCTGGATAAGTTTTTCGGTTGAACGTTTTGATTTGTTATAAAGTTTAAAATATCTGTTTGCGTTATCTTTTAGAGTTTTTGTTTCATCTAAATTAATTGTAATTTTTTCGTTTGTTTCCCAGTCCGTTAGTGTACAATTTGCTTGAAAATCTTTTAAATTATACAGGTTTGCCATAATCAAATCACCATATTTTCTGTATCGTTCGGCATTTTTTTCTTTTTTTAACTGCCTTTCAATTTTCTCTAGGGAATTTTCTGATTTTTTTAGCCTGTGAGATACAACGTTCGTCAATTTATGTCTTAATGTGTCTAAAATTTCTTTATTTTGATGGTATGAAAAATAGTTATCTATCATATCATTAACACTATTTTGTTGTATTCCGTCGAGAATTTGCGAAAATAGTGCATATCTTGAAAAATCTTCACTTATAACGGGAGAAAGGTATTTCAATTCAAGAAAATCTTTAATTGTTTCTATATCTTGTTCTTCACACATTTGAGCAAAAGGTTTGGAAAATCCTAAAAAATCATCTGCCAAAGTTTCAAAATTAATTTGTCCGTTATAACTCAAAAAATCTCGTTTATTTTGTTTCGGAGGATAAACATAAGGAACATTTCCACGCATTTCTCTATCACGACTTTTTTCAGAACCTACGTTGTGAGCACAGCCGTATATCATGCTGTTTGTCGTATTATAAAGAGCAATGTTAGAGTGCTTTCCCATTAATTCTATTGCAAGGCAAAGATTTATTTTTTCAGATAATTCGTTATAAGCTTCAATATAAATTTCTAAAATTCTTTCATAAAAAGGCTGTTCGATTTTAACTATTTTTCCGTTTTCAATATATTTTCGCAGCAACATGCAAAACATTGGCGGTTGTTTGGGTATTGAAAGATAACGCTTTTCTTCATTTTCTTTGCTCATAAAACAAATGTGATGAAGATTTGGAGTAATATTAACGTAAAAACGTTTTGATTCGCCATTCTTTCTTAATATAAAAATAAATTCACGACGTGTGGGTTGTTGAATTTTTTGTATTCTTGCACCGCAAAAAAAATCTCTGTTTTCTTCAACAAACGCCTTTAGGGTTAAATTATCAAAATAAATCATTTTAACCTCTTAACTTTGCAGCACCTTTTAAATAAACAAATTTAGGTTTAAAATCATCTTCACAATTTACTACAATCAATATTCTTAAACACATTGGCAAGGAATTTGGAACATTTAATTCGTGATGACACATCATTGCAGCATTTTTCCACCCGAAATCAAGCCTTGCAAATTTTGCAGGAAAAGCAGCATTTAAATCTTCAGTTAAAGTAAAAAACACGTGAGAAATATTACTTTCAACAATTTTATTTGCTCTTACAAGTTCGCTCAAAAGTTCTATTGTCGCTTCTTTTATTGAACTTTCCGTATTTTCTTGAACTGTAATTGCTCCTCTAATTCCCTTTGATTGCATTTTTAACTCCGTTATACCAATCTCTTGCAGACATTTCACCTTTACCTTCCGGTTTTACACGTTTTAATAAAAGGCTTCCTGTACCGCAAGCAACCTCTACACCCTCTTTGGAAATATTTATAAATTCACCTTCTTTTCCATTGCCATTTAAAACTTCTGTTTCAAGAACTTTTATAATCTTATCGTTAAAATTAAAATAAGCACTTGGACAACAGTAAATGCCTCTTACTAAATTATGTATATCATTTGCAGATTTTGACCAATCAATTCTGCATTCTTCTTTTGTAAGTTTACAAGCCATACAAACACCATCTTCACACTGCTTTTCAGGTGTTATTGTATGTTCAACAAGTCCAATAAGTGTTTTTTCAATCATTTTAGGTGATTTATCCGCAACTATATCAAATAATTGAACACAATTTAAAGTATCAGATATTTCTATCGGTTCTTTCAAGCAAACATCACCGCAATCAAGTCCCAATTCAGTAATCATAGTGCAAATCCCTGTTTGCTTTTCTCCGTCAATAATTGCCCTTTGTAAAGGGTTTGCACCTCTATATTTTGGCAAAAGCGAAGCATGAAGATTTATTGTTTCGTATTTTGGTATATCTAAAACTTCTTGTGATAAAATTTGTCCAAATGCAAAGGTTACAAAAAAATCAGGTTCTAATTTTTTTAATTCTTCTTGAATTTCAAGTTCTTTCCTTATTGATTTTGGCTGAAAAACAGGTAAGCCATTTTCAATAGCACATTCTTTTATCGGGGACATAGTTAATTTATGACCACGACCTGCTGGTTTATCAGGTTGTGTAACAACTGCAAGTACATCTATATTTTCAGATTTAATAAGATATTCCAAAGATTTTAACGCAATTTTTGGTGTTCCAAAAAATACAACTTTAATTTTATTCTTCATTTTCGCTTTCTTCTACTTCAGTAGCCTCTAAAAGTTCATTTATTTTTTCTGCAAGTTCAGGTTCATCAATCATTTTATCTACTTCCATTGGCGGCAAATTATGATTTGCTAATTCTTCTTCCGCTTCAAATCGGTTTATTGCGTGGTCAACAAACAAAATGCCGTCTAAATGATCGTATTCGTGTTGAATGGCTCTTGCCAATAACGGCCCGTCCTTCACTTCTAAAACAAATGAACGACCTTTTCTATCCATTGCTTTTATCATTACATCACTGTATCTTCTAACATCAGTAAATGCTTCCGGAAAACTTAAACAACCTTCTCTACTGATTGTTGCACCGGATTTTTTTATGATTTTTGGATTTATAAATACAATAGGATTTAATGGTTCATCCCCTGTGGAAACATCTATAACAAATACCCTATAAGGTTCACCAATTTGAGGTGCTGCAAGACCAACACCATTATTTGCATACATTGTATCGAGTAAATCACTTACTAAATCTTGAATTTTTCTCGAAACTTTGTGTACGTCTTTAGCCTTTTCTCTTAAAAAGGAATCTCCGAATTTTAATATCTTTCTTACAGCCATAATAACCCCTTATTTTTCCCTGTAACCTAATTATATCACAGAATAAGTGGGAAAAAATATTATTCACAATTATTCTGTCGCCTTAAATATTCTGTTATTGCTATACAGGTACCTTTACAGTCTGAATTTTGACAATTTGTGATTGATTTGCAATATTTTTGATATTTATCCATGTACTCATTTATTTTTATTTTAAAATAACGATGTGCTTCTGCATAATTTTCAAATATACTGTAATGGTTAATCATTAAAAAATCTTTAGGTATAGATGCACACCAGGCGATTGCTTTATCTGCACCAATACCTATCGCTCCTGGACATCGTGTATAGTCCAATTTTATAGATCGTATATTATAGTCTTCCAAATGTTCCATTATATTATTAGATAGCTGACAAGAATTTGTACCGCAATCAACATTAATAGAGATATCAGGAGTATATTCTTTAACTAATTTACAAAGTCTTTTTATAGGTTCATCATAATTTAAAAGTTCAAATTTTTCTCTGTGAAAAGGTGTTGCTATACCTAACCTGTAATTTTTGATAATATCTCTATAATTTTTACCCAGTTCAATCAAGTTTAAAATATTTTTTTCATCATAGTCGTAATCATTGATTAACGTTATTCCCAGAGTTAATTTTTTTTTAAAACTTTTTTTTTGTTGTAAAAATTTCATATTTTCAATTAGCAAGTGCCTTAACTCATCACGTGCTGTAGTATTAATAAGCCAATGAGCATTTGGTGCAACCTCAATAATATTATTTAATTTTTCCGTATTGCACAACAAATTTGTCAAAAAAGTGTAATTTTCATATCTTTCAGCAACTACTTTCATTATTCTGACAACTTCAGGGTGAAGTGTAGGCTCTCCACCTAAAATACATACCCTACTAGATTCACCTATCCAATCAAGAATTCTTATAACTTCTTGATAACTCAAGTACAAATTTTTTTTATTATACTCATCTGTTAAAAAACAATATCTACAGTGATTATTGCAGTTTGTAGTTATAGATATCATTACCATATTTCTTACCCCTTATAAAACTTATCTTATTTTAGGTTACTGAAATATTTTTGTCAATTTTTTGAATTGTGCTTATTTCTTTGCATAAAGCATTCAAGAATATTATTGTAAAGATATGTAACAGTTTTTATTTTCTTTGAAATCGGGCTTCAAAAAAATACTTTATATACATGCGAGAGGAATTTAACGAGAGTTAATTCAGCAAAGTTTTTTTAACACACACACACTAACCTACACACACTAACCTTCTACACGAGGAATTACAAAGAAAAATTCCAAGACCACTTCAAAAATGAGTGGTTTTTTTTTGCAAAAATTTAAAACAAAAGTCCGATAAAATATCGGACTTTTGTTTTATGCTATTTCTGCTTTAATTTCTTTGTTTTCCGCTTTTTGAGGGAGTTGAATTAACTCTGCTTTATTACGATTTTCAACCATTTCTTTTGTTATCTTAAATGTTTTAATATTTTCTTTTGTAGGAACATCATACATAACATCAAGCATAAGTTCTTCAACGATAGAACGTAAGGCTCTTGCACCTGTTTTACGTTTAATAGCTTCTTTTGCTATTTCTTCAATTGCATCAGGTTCAAATTCCAAATCAACACCATCCATTTGAAGTAAGCATTGATATTGCTTAATAATGGCATTTTTAGGTTCGGTTAAAATCATTTTTAATGTTTTTTCATCTAATGCATCCAGAACTGCATAAACAGGAACACGACCTATAAATTCCGGTATTAAACCAAATTTTA
The DNA here is from genome assembly GCA_002369055.1 of Cyanobacteria bacterium UBA3803. Taxonomy (GTDB): domain Bacteria; phylum Cyanobacteriota; class Vampirovibrionia; order Gastranaerophilales; family Gastranaerophilaceae; genus UBA6984. Next base: position 224 of record DFEL01000044.1, on the reverse strand, counting down.
ACAAATCTTCCGGTTGCAACTTCTTAAGCATTTTAGATTGTTCCAATTCTTTTTCCGCTTTTGTTAAAGCAGGTTTAGAACCAAAACCTAATGATGTACCTTCATCAGCACGTCTTTCAATAATTTTATCCAATCCTACAAATGCACCGCCAACGATGAATAAAATATTGCTTGTATCAATTTGTATAAACTCTTGATGAGGATGTTTTCTTCCTCCTTGTGGT
>DFEL01000013.1:458-15181 GCA_002369055.1 Cyanobacteria bacterium UBA3803 | reverse complement strand
GTATCTTGGAAAGCTGTTGTTGAAAAAAGAGCTGATGAATTAAATCACACACCTGTTGATATGTATTTGGAAGGTTCTGACCAACACAGAGGCTGGTTCCAATCATCTTTATTAACATCCGTTGCAACTCAAGGTATTGCACCTTATAAACAAGTTCTTACTCACGGATTTGTATTTGGTGAAGACGGAAGAAAAATGTCTAAATCTTTAGGTAATTACATAAGACCTGATGATATTATTAAAAATTATGGTGCTGATATTTTAAGACTTTGGGCAGCATCCGTTGATTACAGAAACGATATCAAAATCGGTGATAACATTATTAAACAACTTGCCGAAATCTTTAAGAAAACAAGAAATACAGCTCGTTTCTTAATAGGTAACTTGTTTGATTTTGACCCTGAAAAAGATTATGTTGAATATAAAGACCTTAAAGATTTAGATAAATTTGCTTTATACAAACTATATCAACTTATTGAAAATGTAACGGAAGCATTTGAGGGTTATGAATTCTACAAATATTTCCAATGCTTGCAAAACTTTGCGGCAGTTGATTTAAGTGCTTTTTATCTTGATATTGTAAAAGACAGATTGTATACATCAGGTAAAAAATCGCTTTCACGCAGAGCTTGTCAAACTGTTATGTATGAAATATTACAAGCGTTGGTTAGAATAATTATGCCTGTAATGCCTCATCAAGCAGAAGATATTTGGCAAAATGTTCCTGAAAATCAAAAAGGCGGACTTGAAAGTATCTTGCTTTCTTCTTGGCCTGAAATGAAAGAAGAATGGAATAATGCAAAATTAGAAGAAGATTTTGCAAAAATTTTGAAAATTCGTGAAACAGTAACAAGAGCCATTGAACCTTTAAGAGCAGACAAAAAAGTTGGAAGCTCTTTAGAAGTTGCGGTTTATGTTAAATCAAACGAAAATGAATTATTAAAATCTTGTGAAAACGAACTTTGCAATATATTTATAACTTCACAAGCATTTGTAACTGAAGAAAAACCTGCTGATGTATTGAATGAATATACAGAAGATGAAACAACCGTTTGGGTAACAAAAGCACATGGCGAAAAATGCTGTCGTTGCTGGAAATATCGTGAATTAAATTCTGACGGTATTTGTCCTGAATGTCAAGAAGCAGTTAATGAATAAATAAAATATATCCCTATTTCTGTTACGGAAATAGGGATAATTTATTTATATAATCCATGTTTTATATAAACATATTTAGCCTGTTTATTTTCTTGTGCCTACATAAAATGTTGAATTAATGTTTGCTCTTAATATAGTTTTTCCGGCTTCAACAGGTGCAGATTGTTCAGCGGTACTATCAGCTGTTGCACCTAATACTCTTGCTTTCATCGCATAATTTACAACAGGATAATTTGTTGATTCGGAACAGCTTGTATTTAAACTTTTTAAAGTTATAACTTGTAATCCTAATGGTTTTAAACTTGCATTTGCTCTATTTTTTGCTTTATTTGTCAATTCACCCAACAAAGTATTACATTCGTTTTCGTAATTTGTTGCTTTAAACGTAAGATTATCTACTCTTGTAACTCCCTTTGTTGAGGCAGCATTAACAAATTTTGGTAAAACTGAAATATCTTTTACATAAACAATTACAGAATTATAAACGGTATAATCTCTTAAAGTTTTTTTACCCTTTGAGCCGTATTCATAATTAGGATTTACGCTGTAATTAGAAGTTTTAATATAATCACCTCTAACACTATTTAACATTGATTTTAAGGTATTATATAATTTTTCTGAATTTTCTTTATTTTCGGAAATTGCTTTTTGAACATCTGCATTTTGTGTTTCAACAGCAAATGTCAACTGAAACGAATCAGGTGATATTTCCTTTGTCCCTGATAAACTTATATCAATTACACCATTATCCAAAGCACATACAAAACTTGTAGTAACAAATGTTACTAATAATGCAGATATAACAATTAAATATTTTTTCATGATAAAATCCTTTCTTTTGAGTTGATTTTAACTCAAAAGAAAGTGTTTATCAATTAGTCCTTATATAATTTTTTTCTTGATTGCATAACAATAACAACCTTATGGTTGCTAAACATATAAATTGAAAAAGCAACAATTGCCCATAATAAAATGCCTTGTAATAAATTAATTTCAGGTAAAGCAATTGATGGTGCAAAAGCGTTCCACAATATCATAGCCAGATAGCCGGGAAATGCAATAAATCCGCTAGCCAAGCAAACTACAATAAATAAGAATAAAGCCAAACCGCGAAATCCGTTCACGTCGATTATTCTAAAATGCTTGTTCATAAATCTTTCTAACCCTTCTTCTTTGAAGCCCATTGGCTTCAATGCCAAAGGTGCTTACTCTTTCTCGTTAATCATTTTTAAGAATTCATCTTCATTCAGAATAGTGATACCCAATTCTTGAGCCTTTGTAAGTTTAGACCCTGCACTTTCACCTGCAACAACAAAATCCGTTTTCTTAGTTACAGAGGAAGATGTTTTTCCGCCAAGCTGTTTTATTTTTTCGCTTGCTTCAGTTCTTCCCATTGTTGAAAGTGTACCTGTCAAAACAAACGTTTTTGAATTCAACACAGTGGATTGTACCACTACTTTATGAGTTGGATGTACATCCAAATGGTTGAGATTTTTTAACAATTCTAAATTATATGGTTGGGTAAAGAAATCTTTTACCGAATTGGCTATTTTATCTCCAATACCGTCTATTTTAGCCATTTCTTCAACAGTTGCATTTTGTATTGCTTCTAAAGATTGAAAATGATTTGCAAGCAAATCTGCTGTTTCTTTTCCGACATGTCTTATGGAAAGTGCGGTTAAAAATTTTGAAAGCGGTCTGTTTTTACTTTGTTGAATGGAATTATACATATTGTATGCTGATTTTTCCTTAACCAAATCAAGCTGCATAAAATCTTGTTGAGTTAGTGCATAAAAATCAGCAGGTGTTTTAACCATATTTTTTTCATACAATTGGTCAATAACATTCGGGCCAATAAAATCAATATCCATAGCCTCTTTTGAAACCCAATATTCAAGTCTTGATTTTGCTTGACTTGGACATCCAAAAGTGTTTGGACAATATAAATTTACTTCTCCTTCCGGTACAACTAAATCGCTGTTACAAGAAGGACATTTTGTAGGAGCTTCATATACGGGCAAACTGTCGTGTTCTTCACTGTCTACGTGTTTTATAACTTTAGGTATAATTTCTGCGGCTTTTTTTATTAAAACTGTGTCGCCAATTCTTACATCAAGTCTTTTAATTTCATCAAAATTGTGCAAGCTTGCACGTGATACGGTACTTCCTGCAAGTAATACAGGTTCTAATACTGCAACAGGAGTTATTGCACCTGTTTTACCTACATTTATAGTTTCAATATTTAATAATTTTGTATTAACTTCTTCCGGCGGAAATTTAAATGCAGTTGCCCATTTTGGAGCACGTGCCGTAAATCCGAGTTCATTTTGATATCCAAAACTGTTTACTTTAATAACAACACCGTCTGTTGCATAATCAAGGTCAAAACGTTTTGTTTCCCATTCTTTACAATATTCAATTGCTTCTTCTATGTTTTTTACGGGTCTTATGTTTTCGTTAATTTTAAATCCCAAATCTTTTAAAAACATCAGACTTTCATAATGCGTTTTAGGAGCGTTTTCTATTCCTTCCAAAATTGGTGTATAAACAAAAATAGACAAATCTCTTTTTGCCGTAACTGTCGGGTCAAGTTGTCTGATAGAACCACTTGCCGCATTACGAGGATTTGCAAAAATTTTATCACCTTTTTGCAAATTTTCTTCGTTTAATTTTTCAAAAGAAGTTTTTGGCATATAAATTTCGCCTCTGACTTCCAGATTATATGGTTTTGAAATTTTATGAGGAATTGCTTTTACTGTTTTTAAATTTTCGGTTATATCTTCGCCAAAAATACCGTTACCACGAGTTACACCTTGTGTAAAAAAGCCTTGATTATATGTAAGTGCAATTGCAAGTCCGTCAATTTTAAGTTCACAGACTAAGTCTACATCTCCAACTTCCTTTTGTACTCTTTCATACCACTTTTTTAGTTCCTCGTGATTATTGGAATTATCTAAACTATAAAGTCTGTATTTGTGTTTAACTTCTTTAAATGTTGATTGAATTTTTGCCGAACCGACTTTTTGAGTAGGGCTGTCAGGTGTAACAAGTAAAGGATATTGTGCTTCAAGAGCTTTCAATTCTCTGAATAATTCATCATACTCAAAATCAGATAACGTAGGATTATCTTCAACATAGTAAAGATAATTTGCTTTGTTTATTGTATCCCTTAAATATTTTAATCTTTCGACAACCATAGATAAATTTTAGCACATAAATTCGTGACTGTGAAACAGAAGTTTGAAATAAATTTTTAATAAATTATGACAACGATATACATATTTCACTAAATAGCACTTGAGCCGCCTGCTGAATTATAGACTAACCTCTAATGCTTTGTTTGAATGAATAATATCAAATATTTTGCAATTTTCGTTTAATCCTAAAATTTCCAAAAATTTTGTATTAATTTTATTTCGATATTCTTTTGGAAATTTTATATTTTCTTGAGTACCTTTATTGTTTTTTGTAACTATATAGTCCTTTGATTTTTTTATCATTTCTTGGGTTAATTTACTGAAAAATAAGTGGTCATCATTATTAAGAATCTCATAAAATACAGGAATTGATAGTAATAAGTTTTTAGGATACGTGATGCCTCCGTCATAAATTCTCCAATACCAATATGCAAAAGAAGAATTTATCAAACAAAATACGTAATTAAATATGTTTTCATCATGGAAATTAAGAGTTATTTGCCCGCTTCTGTTTAAAAGTTTGGCAGATGCGGTTGTATAGTATCTGCATGTATTCGGCATATATATTGTGTAATCACCGTTTACACGTGTATAATCTGATAATACCCAACCTTGACTTATTTTTATCCACCTATCAAAGATATGTTTTAGTTGTTTGTGACATTTATAAAACATTGGATTTGCATTATTAGCAATTTGTAAAGTAGAATCTAAAAATTCTTCCAGTACATCACATTTAAGTAAATTAGCTCTTTCAGTTTGTTTAAACCTTATAAGCGGTGTTAATCTGTAACCTTTGTCTTTTGTATCATTCCTTGAAACTGTTATTGCCGCTCTAACAGAATTTGCTGTATTTGTATTAAATATACCGTGTTTTCTTCCGCAAAATATATTTCCGGGTACATTATCAAATGAAACAATAAAACCTTTTGATTTATTCATAACAGTTCTTAATGAATAAAATTTTGTACCTGATATAAAACTATATGGGCTTATTATTACAGATGATTTACTTTGTTTTAAAATTTTTTCAATAAACAGTGCATAGTACTCTTTTGTTTCAAATGCAACCTCTGTATGTTCCCAATTATTTAAAATTTCATTTATTTGAGAATATGGTGGATTTGATATCACTTTGCAATTTTCAGGTAATTTGATATTTTTATCTAAAAAATCGCAGTGTATAGCGTTTATTTTTTCCGCTAAATCTAATCCGTATTTTATGGCAATAGTTGTTATGCAAATTTTTAATGCAATATTATCAAAGTCATATAAATATAATTTTCCTGATGAAATTAACTTTATGGCTTGTTCGTTTCCGATTAAATCTAAATAAGTGAGAATTAATTTTCCCGTTCCACAACCAATATCACATACATTTTCACCATTACATTTTTCTAACCATTCGCACATTACTGATGCTACATCATCAGGTGTGTAGTATTGTCCGCTATCTTTTTTAAGTTGTTTATTCCAAATTGCTAATCCAATTTCATATAATTCACCAAAATTATTAATGTTTAAAAAATTTGGCAAATTGTTATAATTATCAATAACAAATTGACAAATATTATTCCATGTGACTTCAAGTCCATATATTTTAACATCTGAAATATAGCTTTCTAATGAATAATGTTCCAATTTTTTAATAATATTTTCATCAAGCACCATTCTGTCAGTGCTATAAATTTTTGGTAGTGTACTTTTATTTGAACAAGTATTATCCATTATTTTAATAAATTAAGTTACCTATTGTTTAAAGACGCTGTCGTATTATTAATTATCTATTATATTACAAATTAAAATTTATATTTTTAATATTAATCTAAAGATTAAGACCAAATTATAAAAAATACATCATAAGATTGATGTTAAATATACTCCATATATTGTAAATTAGATGTGTGAAATGATAGGCGGAAGTATAATTATATACTTTCGGGGTGGAGAAAAATGACAGCAAGTCTGCAAATGACATTACAACGAATCAGTGCAATCGAACGTCAGTTCGCTGCTCTTTCTATGCAAAATTCTCTGCCCGAAGTTGAAAATCCAAAAACAGATAAAGATTTTCAAAAGATTTTAGACAAAAAAATTGAACACGTTAAATCAGGTGAAAAAGTTGAACGTAACGAAATTAACAATTTAATCGAGCAATATGCTGCAAAAAATAATTTGGACAAAGATTTTGTAAAATCAGTTGTTAGACACGAATCAGGTTTTAATGTTAATGCAACTTCTAAATGCGGGGCAATGGGCTTAATGCAATTGATGCCTGCAACAGCAGAAGGTTTGGGTGTTACAAACGCTTACGATGCAGAACAAAATATTGCAGGCGGAACAAAATACCTAAAAGGTTTAATGGATAGATTTGATAATAATAAAGAATTAGCACTTGCTGCATACAATGCAGGTCCTAATGCAGTAAAAAAATACGGTGGTATTCCACCTTACAAAGAAACACAAAATTACGTTAAAAATATTATGAAAACGTATAATACGTACAAAGGAGGCAACTAATGCTTGTAAGAAGTTTTGAATCAGCAACAAAAGGTATGCTTTCTTTAATTGAATCATTAGATAATACTGCAATGAACCTTGCAAATGTTAATACAACAGGTTACAAGAAAACAGAACTTACATTCAAAAATATATATGACGCAAAAGTTGTTGAAAATACAGGAACGGTTCTTTGTGGAAATACAAGAAATATCGGTACATTGAGTATGGGGCCAAAAACAGATTTAATTCATTATGATTTTGCTCCCGGAGCAATGCAAGAAACCGGAAATCCATTAGATTTAGCAATAGAAGGTGACGGTTTTTTCAAGGTTCAATCTCAATCAGGTGATGTAAGTTATACAAGAAACGGTCAGTTTATTCTCGATAGCGGTTCATTCCTAAGAACAACAGAAGGTGATGCGGTTCTTGATACACAAGACAGACCAATACAAATAGATTTTAGAGAAATAGGATTTGATGACATAAAGAAAATTACAATTGGTCAAAAGGGAAATATCGAAATCAACGACAAAGACAGAAAATTTACACTTGAACAGCAAATTGCAGTTTATGATTTTCAAAATAAAGAAACAGGAATTTTCAATATAGGAAGTTCAAAATTTATTTCAAGAGATAATGACACAAACCCTCCAATATTAGCAGAAAAATTTACAATACAACAAGGAATGTTGGAGATGTCAAATTCAAATGTCATAAAAGAAATGATAAATACAATAAATGTAACAAGAAATTATGAATCACTCCAAAAACACGTTAAAACAAGCGGTGATATGTTATCACAAGCAATTGGAGTAGGAAGACTTAAAGCATAATAACAAGACTAATCAAGAGGTAAGGATAAAACAATGTTAAGATCATTGACAACAGCAGCAACAGGCATGATAGCACAACAAAATTACTTAGATGTAATTGCTAACAATGTTGCAAACGTAAATACAACAGCATTTAAAAAAGTTCGTTTGGAATTTCAAGATTTACTGAGTCAAACAGCAAGAAATCCGGGTGCAATGCTAAATCAAGGTACTTATCAACCTGTTGGTATTCAAATCGGTCTTGGTGTAAAAACAGCAGCAACAACAAGAATTTTTACATCAGGTATTGCAGTTAATACAGACAGAAACCTTGATGTAATGATTGAAGGCGAAGGCTTTTTCCAAGTTATGAAAGAAGACGGTACTTTGGCTTACACAAGGGACGGTTGTTTCCAAATTGATGCTTTGGGTCAACTTTGTACAAATGATGGTTTATTAGTACAACCTGCAATGACTTTTCCAACAGACACAAGAGAAATTACAATTTCTCAAGACGGAAATGTAACGGTATTAACGGGTAATAATACAGAAAGTAACCAAATAGGTCAGTTCCAATTGGTTAGATTTCAAAATCCCGCAGGACTTTTATCAATAGGACACAATTTGTATCAAGAAACTTCAGCATCAGGTAATGCGGTTCAAGGTACACCGGGACAACAAGGTATGGGTGTTCTCGAACAAGGCTTTTTAGAAGGCTCAAATGTTCAAATTGTAGATGAATTAATCGGTTTAATCAAAGCAGAAAGAGCATTTGAATCAAATTCAAAAATAATTAAATCATCAAGTGATATTCTTCAAATAACAAACAATTTAACATAAGGTAAAATAAATTGAAAAAACTAATCAGTACAGCATTAATAACTTTAGCACTTGCAGCAAATTCAACTTTTGCCGCAACACTTACTGATAGTTATGTTAGAGAAGAAATTACAAAAGAAATTGTAAATCAAAACAAAAAATATACAGATGCAGAATTAAAAGTAATAATAGCGAGTATGCCATTTAAAACAATGACTGTATCTGACGGAAAGTTAAAATTTGTGGTTACTTCAAATTTTGATAAATTCGTTCCAAGAGATATAAAAAAAGTTTTTATATACTCAAATGGTGTTCTTGAAAAAGAATTTATTGTATCAGTCAGAACTTTAGCATATAAAAATGTTCTTTGTGCAAGAACTCAATTGGACAGAGAAGCACTTTTATCATCAGCAAATGTAATTTCAAAAAAAATGGAAGTTTCATCAAATATAGACTATATTTTAACGGAAAGTATGCTTAAAAATAAAAACATAATAACAAAGAAATGGTTTAGAGAAGGTGAAATTATAGACAAAAGGTTTGTAAAAATAAAGCCGGATGTCGAGAGAAATGCAGAAGTACAGGCATATTTTAAAAGTAACGGATTGGTAATAACAATTAACGGAATCGCAATGAATGAAGGAATGGTCGGAGATTATATAGATATTCAAAATACGACATATAAGAAAAAATACAGAGGCAGAGTAATCGGAGAAAACAAAGTCTTAATAAATATCTAAGATTTAAGGGGAAAGGTAAATGACAAAAAAAATATTAACATCAGTAATCGTAATAATGGCAATAATGAGTTTTTATCAAACAGCAAATGCAGAATCATTATTTACATTAAGTGCAGCACAACAAAACTCAATGATAACTCCAAAATCATTATTTGCAGGTGTTAGAGCAATGGGTGTAGGTGATCTTGTATCTATCGTAATAGACGAAAGAGTTACAAGTACTGATGCAATGACATACAATTCCGATAAATCTTCAAATACAGAAGACCGTTTTACATCATTAATAAAAGATTGGCTAAAATTAAATATAAAAAGTCCTAACAACTTTGGCGGTAAAAATACGGTTGAAAATAGTGCAAATACAGCAAGAAATCTGTCATTCGGTAATACAATAACAGCACAGGTTGTACAATTATTATCAAACGGAAATTTACTTGTACAAGGTAAAAAAACACTTGTTAATAATAATGAAAGAATGGATTTAATCGTAACAGGTGTAATTGATCCAAGATGGATTAACGCAAACGGTCAAATATCTTCAACAAATGTATCAAATCTTCAATTTGCTTTATCAGGCAGAGGTTCAATTTCAAGAGGTTCAAACGAAGGTATCATAAACAGAGTAATCAAATATTTATTCTAATAATTAGGGAAAAAGGGGAAATGAAAAACAAATTAACAGCACTAATACTAACAGCATTAATGGCATTAATATTACCATTACAAGCAGCAAATGCTGCGAATATAAAAATCGGTGATATAACTCACGTTAAGGGTGTAAGAAACAATCAAATAATCGGTTATGGTTTGGTTGTAGGTTTACCCGGAACAGGTGACAACTCACGTTCAACTCAATTAACAAATAAAATGTTATTAATGAACTTGGGTACAGTAATTGAACAAGAAAACTATATTCAAAAAGGTTCATCAGCAGCAGTAATAGTAACTGCAACTGTTCCTCCTTTTGCAAAAAATGGTGATCAAATTGATGTAACGGTATCAACTTTAGCCGATGCAAAAAGTTTAGAAGGTGGTGTACTTGTTCAAACAGTAATGAAAGCTCCAAACGGAGAAGCGGTTGCGGTAGCACAAGGCCCTGTTTCTGTTGGTGGTGTAACAGCAAGAAATAACGGAACAATGAAGCGTACTGCAATTACTACAACAGGTAGAATTCCGGGTGGTGCAATAATGGAAAGAGATATTGATACAGAAATCGGTGATGCAAATTCAATTACTCTTTCATTAGATCATTCTGATTATACAATGGTTTCAAGAATTGCAAAAAGAATTAATGCAGTAGCACCTGCAAAGGCAATAGATGGAAGTTCTGTTCAAATCACAATTCCCGGAGCATTCCAAAATGACAGAATAACATTTTTATCAATTTTGGAAAATCTTGAAGTTGCACCAACAACAGAAAGAGCAAGAGTTGTTGTAAATGAAAGAACAGGAACTATCGTAATAGGTTCGCAAGTTAAACTTTTACCTGCTGCCGTTGCTCACGGAAATATTACAGTATCTGTTGAAACAACTAATTCCGTTTCACAACCCGAATCCTTCGCTCAAGGGTCAACAGTAGGTTTTGCCAATTCAACTGTTGGCATTGAAAAAGAAGAAGGCAGTTTAATAAAAATGAATGCGAATAATAATTTAAATGACCTTGTAAATGCCTTAAATTCAATAGGTGTAGCACCGATAGATATTATAAGTATCTTACAAGCATTGAAAAAAGCAGGAAGTTTACAAGCAGATTTAGTAATCATTTAATAAAATATAGGTGGGGTAAAATGGAAAATTCAATAAATTCAATAACATCAAATGTTTTAAACAGGCAAGGATTAGTAAATAATGACATCGGTGTATTTAACAAAATTAAAGAAACAGGTGGTCAAAAAGCACAATTAAAAAAGGTTGGACAAGAATTTGAAACACTTTTTATGACAAAGATGATGTCTTTAATGGATAAAACAGTTGACAAAGAAGGCGGTATACTCGGAGGAGAATCAAAATATGTAGATACATTTAAAAGCCATGTATTTCAAGAAGTAAGCCGACAACTTTCAAGCAATCCTCATACATCAATCGGAATTGCAAGCCAAATTTACAAACAAATGGAAAGATACGTACAAGATTAAGATTAATTAGAAAAGGGATAAAATATGTTAACAGGAATTTCATCAGGAGCAACAAATTCAATACAAGCTTTCACCGCAGCTAATGCGTTTAAATCAGCACAATATGCCTTGAATGCTGAAAGAGCTAAACAAGAAGATAATACATCAAGTGGTGTTGATTTAAATGATGATAATATTATTTTAAAAGACCAAAACATAGCAGAAATAAAAGATTTTGCTAAAATTGCAGGTGAAGAAAATTTAACCGATGAAGATATAAAATATGGTCTTACATACGGAAGAAGCGTAATTGCAGATTATGTAATTTAATGAGGAAATAATGAACAAACAATTTTTTGAAGATATTTCTAAAATGATAGAAGAAGCAATCTCAGGTTATGAACATTTGCTGGAATTATACAAAGAAAAAAAACAGGCACTAATAAAACCTGATAAAGATATGTTGGGTTTTACCGATGAGAAAATTATGACTCACGTAAAATTTTTAACTGATTTAAATAAAAAAAGAGAAAAATATTGTAAAGAAAACGGTATTGAAAGCGTGAAGATAACTGATTTAATTGACTTATCTTCAAAAGAATATCCTGATTTAAAAGAAGATTATGAAAAACAAAAAGTAAAGATATGTGAAGTTGCAAACGAAATTGCGTTAATAGAACGTACAAATGTGGAACTTTTAAAACATAGCCTAATAATGTCTGATAAAATGTTAGATATTATTATAAGTGCCGCAATGCCGCAAAAGGACAATTACGACAGGCACGGAAAAAATGTAGATACAAGTGAACTAAGCATAAGTTCCATAGTGGAAGACGCTTAAAAGGAGTTTAAGATGACCATTAGCAAATCAATGAATATTTCCCTTACGGGTTTAAAGGCAAATCAAGCAGCATTAAATGTTGTTTCTCACAATATTGCCAATATGAATACAGAAGGATACGTTAGACAACGTGTCAATTTTGCTGAGGTTAGAACAAATCCGATAGATAGCAGCGTTATGGGACAAATAGCGTCATTATCCGGTGTAAAAGTTTCAGGCATAACCACATCTGCAAATGATTATTTAAATAATTATTACAGAACACAAAATTCAAAATTAGAAGGTTTGCTTGCTGATGCAGATGCGGCAGGTCAACTTTCGGATTTGTTGGACGGCTTAAAGGGAGCAGGATTAACTGATTCTTTAACAGAATTTTTTAATTCTGCAAATTCTTTAAATCAAAATCCGACAGATTACAGTTTAAGAGTAAATTTTGTTGAAAATGCAAAAGCAGTAGCAAATAAATTTAATACAATGTATTCAAGCTTATCAGGTTTGAAAGAGGCTAAAATAGGTGATGGTACGGCAGAATCTGCTGCTACATCACAAGTTGGTGCATACGTTAGCAATTTAAACGATGATTTAGAAGCTTTGGTTAATATAAATAAACAAATTTCAACACATCAAGGCGATGACAGTTTAAAAACTCAACGTGATCAAATTCTTGCTGATATATCTTCAATAGCAAATGTAGATATTTCTATAAATTCTTCAGGTTCTGCAAATGTATCATTGGGCGGTAGAGATTTAGTTTTAAGTAACGATTCTGTCGGATATTTAAAACTTAATGCGAATGGTACAATAAGTGTTATTGATAATAAAGATAACGCAACAGATGTTACGTCCAATGTTACAGGCGGTAAAATAGGCGGTTTAATGAGCGGATTATCATCTGTTGATGATGCTATAAACTCAGTTGATGCTTTAGCAGGTGCATTTGCAGATTTAATGAATAATATTCAAAAATATGCAAACGGAGATGTAAAGGCGGCAGCCTATGACCGTGCAAATGATAAACTTGTTGTTGCAACGGAAGATTTATATACAACAAACGACGGCAGTGGAACTGTTACTGCAAAAAATATTGCAATAAATACGACAGTTTATGATAGTCCTGATTTAGTTGCGGCAGCAAGAGTTGATACATCTGTAACAGGTTGGGAGCAATCAGTTGGTAATGGTGATAATGCTTTAGAGTTTTATACATCTCAATCGACAAAAATACCTGCTCTTGGACATTTAACTATATCTGATTATATAACAGGTTTATCGACACGTGCAGCAATGAATGCAGCGTCAAAAGGAAGTGAAGCGGATACACAGGCTGCAATTGTTGATAATATAAAAAATCAAATTCTTGCGGAAACAGGCGTAAATCTTGACGAAGAATTAAGTAATATGATAATGTATAAGCAGGCATATAATGCTTCGGCAAGGGTATTTGCTGCTTGTGTTGAAGTGTATGATACACTTTTAGCACTGGGTGCATAAAATTAAATTACCGAGAACAAAACGGATTTTGTAACTGAAAGAGGTAAATTATGGCAATATCAAGAGTTTCATCATATCAATTAAGTCAAGCACTTGGAAATCAATTAAGTAATACACAGGCAAAGTTTAATAAGCTTACACAGCAAATTGCCTCAGGTACGACTTTGACATCAATGGCGGATGACCCTTTAGCAGCAAGTAGTTTAATAAAAGTAAATAAACAACTTGGTGATATTGATATTTACAAATCAAATTTAAAATCTTTTGGTGTAGAGTTATCTCAAATAGATACTACTCTAAAAAGTATAAGTGATGAACTTAATAAAGGTTATGATTTATCAATGGAACTTGCTAATGGAACAATGGGTGCAGATGAGTTAAAAGCTTATCAGGCACAATTAGATACAATTATTGATAATGTTACAAGGCTTGCAAATACAAATTATAACGGTCAATATATATTTTCTGGAACAAGAACTACCACAGTGCCATATCAAGAATCAGAAGAAGGACTTGTTTACGGTGGTAACGATGAAGGCAGATATGCCCTTATAGGCGATGGTAAAACCCAAAAAATTAACTATATCGGAAAAGAAATTTTTGGTGAAGCTGTATATGTTGACGATGGTACCGGTAATAAAGTACTAGATCCCGATAAAACAACAGGTGCATTAGGTGCGTTATATCAATTAAGAGATGCAATAAAAGATTCTGAAAAATTTGATTATGACGGTGTAAGATCTGCAATGGGCAAAATTGATTCAAGTATTGATACAATTACCGCAACAAAAACAAGAGCAGGTGCTATAAACAGTAATTTTGATGATATGCTAAGTTCTTATGAAAACGATGAAGCTAATTTGACATTATTACGTTCAAACTTGCAAGATACAGATTTGCCTAGTGCTATTTCTAATTGGTATTCAGTATATCAATCAATGCAAGCGTCATACTCTATGATGTCGCAATCAATGGGTATGAGTTTGTTAGATTTTATTTAGATTTTTGTGTTAAAATACCTGTATTATGGCAGGTATTTTAAATATTCA
>DFEL01000013.1:0-390 GCA_002369055.1 Cyanobacteria bacterium UBA3803 | reverse complement strand
CGCTTATGGGCGATAGAGAAACTAATTTAAAAAAGATAGAGCATTATATCAGATTTAATTCTGACAAAAAGCTTGATTTGGTTGTTATGCCTGAATTTTTTGCGACAAATATTGATTATGTGGATAATGCGGAAGATGAAAATGGCGGAGAAACAATAAAGTTTATACAAAAGCTTGCAAAACAGTATAATACAAATATAGTTGCAGGAAGTGTTGTAAGAAAAGTCGGTGATTGTTTATATAATACTTCATTTGCAATAGACAGAATGGGTGAAATTATTGCCAAATACAATAAAATTCATCTTTATAATTATATGGGCGGTAACGAAGGAAGCCGTATAACAGAGGGTAAAAAATTTGTTACGGCAAGTTTTGATTTTGCAAAAGTAG
>DFEL01000036.1 GCA_002369055.1 Cyanobacteria bacterium UBA3803 | reverse complement strand
AACTTAAACAGTTCAACAGGTGATAAAGAAAAAGTTGCTAAAGTAAAGAAAATATACCAAAATCTGAATGATGCGTTTGGTCGTGCAACTGCTGTATATGGACCGTATGATGAATGGTTTGTAAAAGATGCAAATGACAATGAAAAAGTAAAGCGAGCAGGAGAACGACTAACCGAATTTATGAAGACATCAAAAGTTTGCGGAATGGAAGCAAATAAAGGATGTATGCCAAATAGTGCGAAATATAACAATTACCAAAGTGGGAGTCCTAATTTTGATAATAGTAACTATTATAAAGTAGTTCTGGCAGATGGAACTGCACTAGCTATTCGTTTGGATGGTATTTATATAGATATAGACGGACCAAATAAAGGCCCTAACACTATTGGAAGAGATCTTTTTTGTTTTAGAGTTGCTGAAGACAATACGGGAATACTCACTTATGGTGACGGTCGTGACGAAAGTTCTCTGCTAAATCTGTCAATAAAATACGGGTACAATAGCAGTACATGGATTATACGATATGATAATATGGATTATTTAAAAGTTGACAGTAACGGCAAATGTCCAAATGGAAAAATTTTAGACGGAGTATCAAATACTACTTGCAACTAAATTCTTTTTTGTAATAAAATAGATATGTAGGTTACAAAAAAGGAGAAATCAAATGACTGAAAGAAAATTAGTCGGAACAGAAGAAATGTTCAAAAAAGCATTAGCAGGCGGTTACGCTATCGGTGCTTACAACGTAAACAACATGGAAATTTTGCAAGGTATTGCAGAAGCTGCTGAAGAAACTCGTTCACCAATTATTTTACAAGTTTCAGCAGGTGCAAGAAAATATGCAAACCAAACATACTTAATTAAATTAGTAGAAGCAGCATTAGCAACAACAACAGTACCTATTGCATTACACTTAGATCACGGTGCTGATTTCGAAATTTGCAAAGCTTGTATTGATGGTGGTTTCTCATCTGTTATGATTGACGGTTCAAGATTCCCATTCGAAGAAAATGTTAAAGTTACAAAACAAGTTGTTGAATACGCTCACGAAAGAGGCGTTTCAGTAGAAGCAGAACTTGGTAAATTAGCAGGTGTTGAAGATGATGTTAATGTTTCAGCTAAAGATGCTAAATATACTAACGTTAAAGAAGCAGTTGAATTTGTAAAACAAACAGGATGTGATTCATTGGCAATTGCTATCGGTACATCTCACGGTGCTTACAAATTCAAAGGCGAAGCAAAATTAGACTTTGAAAGATTAAAAGAAATCAAAGACGCATTAAAAGAAGCAGGTTTTGGTGATTATCCTATCGTATTACACGGTTCATCATCAGTTCCAAAAGAATTTGTAGAAAAATGTAATAAATTTGGCGGTAACTTACCTGATGCACAAGGCGTTCCTGAAGATATGTTAAACTATGCTTCAAAACACGGTGTTGCAAAAATCAACATTGATACAGACTTACGTTTAGCAATGACTTCAACTATCAGAGAATTCTTTATTGAGCACCCTGAAAAATTTGACCCACGTGAATACATGGGACCTGGCAGAACTGCCGTTAAAGAAATGGTTATGCACAAAATGAGAGATGTATTAGGTACAGCAGGTCACGCTGACGACTAATAAAAATCTTATATAAAGAAAAAACAGACTTTTGGTTTTCAAAAGTCTGTTTTTTTGCTTATTTTATTCCCTATCTGCCGACGCTAATCAGCATTAATGCTATATTTGGATTTTGATTTGCAGTTGATAATAAACTTGAAGTTGTTTGTTGTAAGATTTGAGATTTTATGTAATTACTGCTTTCTTCAGCAAAATCTGCATCTTTAATTACCGAATTTGTGCTGATTTTTGAAATAGATTGAACTTGTTGATATTCCATTGTTGAATTAAGAATATTTGAAGTTGCACCTAATTCAGTTTGTTTTTTAGTTATTTTAGACATCATTGAATCTATTTTATTTAAAGCTCTTCTTGCACCATATTCCGTTGCTATATTTAAATTAAATGCAGACATGTCAAAACCGGTATTGACAGATATTATGGAATTATCATCGTTATTAATTCCAACTTGCAGATTAAATGTTTGGTCGCTGTTTTGGTATTTATCTATATTCATTGCGTCTTCAAGTGAAATCAAAGCCGAATTGTTTTTTATCTGTTCTTCTGTCGGGTTATCAAGTCCACTTCCAATTGGGTTTATACCACCATTTATTATAGAGTTATATTCATTGTTAGTTAAAGTTCCTGTTTCATATTTACCAAGAAAACCTCCAACACTTCCAGAACCGAATACTTTACTTACGGTTTTTGAAGAATCGATTGTTGCACCTGAATGGTTATAACCGACAAGTCCACCGACAATACCGCCATCTGAGGATACTTTCCCTGAGGATAAACCGTTAATTATTTTTGCATTATCTGAATTTTCACCTGCTAATCCGCCAACACTATTGCCACTGCTTGTGATGTTTCCGTTTGAACCTGAATTTTGTACGGTCGAATTATGTGCGTTTAATCCTACCAATCCGCCAATATGATTTTTTGCCGATATATTGGCAGAAGAAATACTATATGATATAACAGCATCATTATTATTGTATCCGACCATGCCGCCAATATAATCATTTGCGGTTATAGTACCTGAAACATAACATTTACTTACACTTGCTTCTTCAATGTTGTTACCTGCAATTCCACCAACATTGTTATTTGCCGTAATATTTATATCCGCATTGCAGGACACTATTTCGGAATGATTATTAAATCCTACAATTCCGCCTACATAATTATGACCTTTTATAGAGCCTGAAACTTCACAATTTGAAATCTCAGTAGAATTGTTTGCATTTCCTACAATAGCACCTGTATTATCTTTACCTTTGACATTTACATTATCCATTGCAAGATTTTTGATAGTTGCCCCTGATGAATTTGCAATTAGTCCTTGATTATGTGAATCTTCTTTGTTGATTTTTAAATTTAAAATACTAAAACCGTTTCCGTCTAATGTACCTTGAAAATTAGTAATTGCAGTCCAGTTTGAGCCTGTGCCGTCTGTTTCCAAATCATCAAGATTTATATCTGCAAACAGCATTACTTTACATCCTGAATTGTTGCCAACGAGAGAATCTTTCAGTTGTTGTGCGGTTTTTATAATTGTGTAACCTTGTTCTATTGCTTCTTCTTCTGTTATTGGTGAAATTGCATCAGTACCGAACAGTTGTTTGCCGTTAAATTCAGTTGATTCCTTTATTCTATACATTTCAGATACAAGGTTTTCTGCTTCAATTTGCATTGCTTTACGTTCATCATTTCCGTAAGTTCCGTTTATGGATTGTTCTGTCAAATCTCGTAATCTTAGAAGCATTTGTGATAGATTACCCAATGCACCATTTGCCGTATCTATCATTGATTGACCCATTTGAGTATTATCTTGTGCAACATCAAAACAGGATATTTCTTTAAGTAAAGACGTTGAAATAGCACTGCCTGCCGCATCATCTTTACTTGAATTAATTCGGTAGCCCGTGCTTAGTCTTTCTAAAGCTTGGTTCATTGCTGACGTATTTTTGTTTAGTGCTGTAACGCCCAACAATGAGGAGATGTTTGTGTTAATTATTATCGACACATGTAATCACCTCCTTTTTTATTTGATACCCAAATGACACACTGTTTATGACAATGACCGTATCGCAACGTGATATTTGTTCATGTTGCTTAAGAAAGATATTTAATTTTGTTGTGTGTGAATTTTTCATAGGTTATCTTTCAAAATACGTGGTTCTCAAAATGTTTAGTAATGTACATCTTAATATTACATTTAATTAAGTTTTGTTTGAATTAAACAAAAGTAAGACATATCTCATACTTTTGATGTATGTTTTTTGATTTAATTCAAGTCCGTTTAAAAATCAGAAGTCATAAATCCTTTGACCCGAAGTTCAACACTATATAAGTTCCACATGACTTTTAAATGATAACATTTGTCCATAGATTTGTTAAATGTTTGTTACATTAAAGTTAGTTTCAAATTTTTATTTTTTGGTTTTAGTGTGGTAAAATTGTTTTGAAAAATAAAGAAGTAAGGGGAACAAATGAATAAAGAATATTTTCCGCAAGAAATAGAAAAAAAATGGCAAAAAGTCTGGGAAGAAAATGATACTTTCCATACACCAAATGATAGTGACAAGCCAAAATATTACGCATTGTCAATGTTTCCGTATCCAAGCGGTAAACTTCACATGGGACATGTTAGAAATTATACAATTACAGATGTTATAGCACGTTTTAAAAAAGCACAGGGTTATAACGTTTTACATCCGATGGGATGGGACAGTTTTGGTTTACCTGCTGAAAATGCGGCAATGAAACACGGTGCAGACCCTGCAAAATGGACTGATGAAAATATTGCTTATATGACAAAGCAATTAAAGATGCTTGGTTTGTCTTATGACTGGGCTCGTGAGGTTGCAACTTGTAAACCTGAATATTACAAATGGACTCAATGGCTATTCTTACAACTTTATAAAAAAGGTTTAGCATACAAAAAAGAAGCCGCAGTAAACTGGTGTGATGAATGTGGAACAGTTCTTGCAAATGAACAGGTTATTGACGGTAAGTGCTGGCGTTGTGATAGTGTTGTAGAAAAGAAATATCTTTCACAATGGTTCTTAAAAATTACGGATTATGCTGACAGATTGCTTCAAGACCTCGATAAACTTGACGGTTGGGGAGATAATGTTAAAACAATGCAGGCAAATTGGATTGGCAAATCTCATGGTGCAATTTTGAAATTCAAAGTTGTAGAAAAAGACCTTGAAATTCCTGTTTATACAACACGTCCTGACACGGTTCACGGTGTAACTTATTTGGTTGTTGCACCTGAATACAAAGATATTGAACTTCTTACAACAGATGAAAATAAACAAGCGGTTGAAGAATACAGGGCAAATGCTCGTAAATTAACAGAAATAGAAAGACTTTCAAC
>DFEL01000093.1 GCA_002369055.1 Cyanobacteria bacterium UBA3803 | reverse complement strand
CATCGTAGCCATTCAAGTCATCGTAGCCATTATTCATCAAGAGGAGGTTATGGTGGGGGCTATTACAGATCAACTCCAACATATTCAGCTCCTGTACGAGCTACTCCCTCAACAGTTGCACCGACTTTATCGGCAGCGGACACAGCATTTAATTCATCATCTGCTTCAGCTTCTTCCGCTGATGTAAATTTATTAATATTAGAGATTCAAATTAAACTAAAGAAATTAGATTTTTTTGAGGGCATTCCTGATGGTGTATATGGTAAAAAGACACGCAACGCCATTATTCTTTACCAAGTTGATAAAGGACTAACACCTGATGGTCAAGCGACACAGGAATTGTTAAATCACATTAATAAACATATAAAATAAGATTTATCGTTTATAAAAACAGATAGAAAAACAACTTTTATTATCAAAAAATAAAAGTTAAATCAACCTCGGGTTCTTGACACCCATAAGTTAAAAACATGTAAAATTCATCTTCCAAACCGCAAGCTTTACGTTAGCCATTAAAAAAGCCACCGTTTAAGGTGGCTTTTAATGTTATTTTAAGCGGGGTTTCTTTGGCACCGGTTTGGCGCTTGTTTCAGGTTTGAAAGCCGTGTTCGGCTCCCATGTTTGGTTACGGCCCAAAAAGGCAATTTTGCCGCGAACAATCAGCTTGTCGCCGTCGCGCCACAGGTCGCAGTCATAAACCTTGCCTGTTTTCGGGTCTAAAATCTTTCCGCCGGTGTATTTATCTTTTTTCTTTTGCATATCCCAAATAACATCTAACCCTTTAATTTTTGGGCTATCCGGCAGTTTTGCAACAGCCTCTTTGTTTTGAAACAATTCGACCACACGGCCATAAACTTTTCCCTGATGCTCATAGATTTGAACAACGCTTTTTGCCGCGTTTGTTTCATCGTCAATCGTTGTCCAATACCCCTCAACATCATCTGCCGCAAAAGCAGCGCCAGAGATGCACATCATCATCAAGAACAATATTTTTTTCATATCAAATTCCTCAATTGTTGTTTTCATCTGTTTTTAACACGTCAAAAAACTTTTTTCAACATCAAAGGCTATGTTTTCCCAAACAGCATTTGTTGCGGTTTCTTGTTTTGCAATTTATTTCAGATTGAAAGCTGTTTAAATATTTTTGCCCAATTCGTATGCTTTTTTGAGCAAATCTTCACGTTTAGCGGCGTCTTTCGGGTCATTCACCCCGCCGCCGACAACAGCACCCGAGAATTTAGATTGTGCAAAACACTCTATCCAACCTTTTAAACCGCTGATTGCCCTGTCAGAAGCATTGGGGGCATCATCATATGAAGATGTGATTAAATAAACATCTTTGAAGTTGTTTTCTTGCGCAAACAAGGGGTTGCAACGGTCTAAAAACGTTTTGAGTTGACCGCTCATTTCGTAATAATAAATCGGGGTTGCAAAAATGAGTGCATCAGCATTTTGAACCTTGAAAATCAAATCCGCCATATCGTCATTTTGAACGCATTTATATGTTTTTTGACATGCCAAACAACCGATGCAAAATTTGATATTTTTGCCTTTAAGGCTGATGAATTCGACCTCATTTCCGGCATCTTGAGCCCCTTTTTGAGCCTCACGCGCCAAAATTTCGGAGTTGCTCCCGCCTCTCAAACTGCTTGATATAATCAAAACCTTTTTCATTTTCCGTTCCTTTATATAAAATTAAACCTTATATAAAAGCCCGACTTAAAGCCGAGCTCTTAAACAAAAACATTGTTTCAAATAACTATTTTTTCAAATTTGCAAAAATAGTCCAAAGAGCTGCCACAGCGATAGCTATAGAAACAATTGAGCCGATGTTTGCCGGCAATTTTTCCAAAAAGTTATAGCCAAATGCCATCAAACCATAGTTTAATGCGCCGACAACAACGAGCCAATAACAAACAGTGTTTAACATATTTTTTTTCCTTTCATAAATTTCGTTGCAACCTTATTGCAACCACATTAAAAGCTTACAATTTTATATATAAATTCCAACTGATTTTTTGATTTTATAAACCGCAAAATTGCTCCTTGAGCTCAAAGCGAAAGCAAATCTTCAAACCCATTGAATTTAAAGAAAATATGGTGTTTTGCGTTTTGAATAACCTTGAGTTTTTCTTGATAAAAACCCTTTTGGCTCTCAAGCTTAAAAATCAAATCGTTTTCCGCCACAATCGCTTTATCAAAGACCGGATCAATTTGATCTTTTTGTTTTGCATACATCTCTTGCAAAGCCTTGAGCTCGCTTTCGCAGCTTTCAATTGTGCGCAAAGATTGGAGCTTATTATACTTTTCATATTCTTCATCAGAAAACACCATATATTTTCGTCTGAACTCTAAATAATTATCAAGTGTGATATTCTTAAAAACCTCTATTGTTTTTTTATCAATACCCAATGTTTCATCAAACAAATAAGGATTGCCGCAAACAGCCACTTTCAAACGCACATTTTTGATAAACTTTGCCATAACAGAAGCAACAAAAACACCTGCCGAATAGGCAATAATATAAATATTTTCATATTTTGAAAAATCAAAATCCAAGCCCAAATTTTGGTAGTCATACAAAATCAACACATCTTTTTTATCATGCAGATTAACAAACTGGTTTTCATCACACCCCCACCCTGCAAAAAACGCAATCAAATCTTTTGAACCGTGATTTTGATAAAAATATTGCATTGTTCCTCCTTTATTTTCGCAAAAATTATAAATGTCACTTCCTAATATTTCTTTAAACTACATGCATCTGGCTTGACATTGAAATAAAAATGCGTATAAATAAAATCAAATTTTATTTTGATGACAATATTAACCCTTATTCTTTTTCTATTATGTCTAACATTCATTACAACGGTTCCGAACCGATCGTTATGCCTGCAGCAGAATATGATCGTCAGGCAGAAATTTGGAAAGAAAGCGGCGGTGAAATTCGGGATGATCACCCTCATGGCGGTGCTGATTACGATCATTCGCACTGGTATGAGCCGGACAATCCGAATGCAGACTTTGTTTGTGTTCGCGAAGATGATGATGACACCCCCGCCGAAACTGATGATGACGATGATGACTAGTCAAAGCCTCGTCAAAAGCCTTAAAAAAGCTCCCTCACAAAAGGGAGTTTTTTTTCTTTATAAAACTTTTTTATTCTTTGATAAAATTTTTATCTTTGCTCGGAATACCCGCTTCGTCTTCAATAAAGCGCTCAACTTTCATATGAAGATCATATTTGTTGCGAAGCTCTGTGATTTTTTCCATCATCGGTGAAGCATGATGTTTGTCTATTGCCTCTTGGCTTTCCCAGCTGTCTATTAAAAGAACGGTTTCTTTATCATCTTTTGAGTAAAAATATTCATCATTAAAGATCGCGCCCCTCGTTCGCAGCTTTTAACGGAAGGTTTTATTGTTCTTCTTGATCAAAATAATCAGGAAATAAAGCGATTTTACATTAACGGCGGTTTGGCAGAAATTGCGGAAGATTTATGCACGGTTGCAACTGATTCGTTGATAGAAAAAACTTTAAATTAAAGTTGGTAAAATTTTTATAACAGAACGATCAATACCTTAATTAATCGGCGTTGTGAGCATGGTGAGTTTTTTATTAAGGTATCGCCGCTTTACGATATCTTTTTTTTAGAATCCGCATATTTATTTGATAGAAAGTGTAACAAAAAAAGGATGGTAAGCGTTCCCTCATCAACGGGCAATATAATCTTATCTGCCTTTCCTTCAAAAAACACCTTATCAGGCAAGCATATTTTTAAAACAACGGACATTCTTCCAAAACAAAATAAAGCGAAGGGACAAAAACCTCAAACAAACGAGCTTACGGCTGCTTTCTTCCGAACCTGACCGAGTTTGCAGGCGTTCAACCTTTTGCCCTTTATAGAATATAAACTGTTCACTAATATCCTTTAGTTTCTGTCTTTTTTCAAGTGATTTTTGATGGCTGTTAACAGTTATCAGCGATAAAAGTATTCGGATATCCTTTCTTAATGACTTGGGCTGCTTTTTTCCAGGCTGAGTGGCATAACGAAAAAGAGAAGATGCCATTGCGAGGAGCGCATCAACCCGACGTGGCAATCTACTTGCGATCCGTCATGCCGCTTCGAATTTCACCGCCCTTGAATACATCACAATTCCTGAAATTTATCGAAAAACGAACTATTCGTCTGACGATACACATCTTTTTGGAAGTTTTGCACTTAAAGGCATCACGATTGAAGGGAATGCTGATTTTGATAAAGCTATGCTCGATGGGGCTAACCTTTCAAAACTCAAAGTTATTTATTGCAACACTTTAAATCAAAGCGGTAAAACTCACAAAATTTATCAAGAACGGCGGTAATTTGCCGATGATGAAAGCGATTGAAAACTTCGATGAGTTCAAAGTCTTCTATCGCCTCAACCATAATACTGTGTTGCCACCTTTCGTTGTTAAAATGTAAGCTTTAAAATCAACTTCACAAAACAGTATAATGTTAAGAGAATCAGTTTGAATTTTTATAAATTATTCAGATTTATAATAGTGGATGTGCCATTCTTCAAAGTCATACTGCCAAGCAAAACCAAATTTTGAAGCATTATCCAATAAATATTGAAGTACACCATCTTGCTTAATATTAAAAATATCTACGGCAAGTCCGTAACAATGTAATGATTTATTTGGGGGAGCAGCATACATAGCACCCCTTTTCAAGTAATATTTTTCATTTTGATATATTTCTGTTTTGGCGCCAGCAATCTGTTCTTTCGTAAATCTTGACAGAAAAATCTTTTCTTGTTCTTCATAGGTTCTATACGTTTTTAAAGAACCTTTGACAATAAGATTTATTCCGTTTTTTAAGGCATCGAGTCGCATATTTTGAAACGCGACAAATGCCTCTTAATAGAGTTTAATATTATGATCAGCCAACATTTCGTCAGGATTTAGATGTCCGGCATTATTTTTTAATTTTACCGGAATATGGGGAGGTTGAATATTTAAACTTTTTCTTTGTAGAAATTTGATGACTTTTTCTAAACCAACGGAATGAGAAGCTTTAAAAAGGATGACGTCGTTATCTTTCAACCGATCAATGATTTCCTCATTCATTTGCATATAATTTTGATAATAGAAACAGTAATACTCAGATTTTATTTTTTTATAGAGTATTTTAATATCTTCTCCGCAGAAGAATATTCTGTCCGGCATAATTTTATTTATATATTTTTCCAATTCCAAATGGTAAAAAGAAGATTGACGACCACACTCTTTCATATCTCCCAGAACTAAAACTTTGTTTTCTTGCTCAATGATTTGATTTGCATAATCTTCTAAAACTGCCTTCATGGAAAGGAGGTTAGCATTAAAAGCTTCGTTGATTATTGTTACTTTTTTGCCGTTTATTTTTATTTTAGAAGTATCTCCTCGCCCTTTGACGGGCTCTTGATCAGCCAATTTACTGATAAGACTATCATTGATATCTAATCCTTCAATATATGCAACAGATAATGCTGCGGCAATATTGAACATTTTATGTTTTGAGATTTTTTCATTGATATGATATATATTGTTCTGTACTTTTACATACCGATTTTCACCATCATTATGAATTAAAATATCTGCGTTATTTTCTCCGAATGTTATTATTTTAAGCCCTCTTTTCAATGCTTGTTCACGGACAATATCAAAACATTCCATCTCGTGATACAAGACGGCATAACTACCTTCTGACATTGATTCAAAAATTTCACTTTTACGATTTGCAACATCAAGAATCGTTTCATCTCCATTGATGTGAATAGGTGCAATATTTGTAATGACTGCAATTCGAGGAGTTAATAATTCAGAAAAATATTTCAGGTGACCGCTAACAGCACCTGTACATTCGCACAAAAAATAATCTGGATTTTCATCAATTTCTAAAAATTTATTTGCAATTCTGATCCGAAGATTTTCTCCGGCTTGTCCATATATTTTATATTTCTGTGACAGAACAGTATGTACCAACTGAGTTGTCGATGTTTTGCCCACAGATCCCGTAACAGCGATATATTTGATATTTTTGGATAATTTGTAACTTTTCGTATAATTTGCTAAATCTAAAATTGCCTGCTTGGTATCTTTGACCATTATAACACAATCCAGTGTATCCCTGTAACTTCTAATCAATTGAAATAAGATATCTCTATATTGAGTTTCATAAAACATTTTTTCATCAAACATAAAA
The DNA here is from genome assembly GCA_002369055.1 of Cyanobacteria bacterium UBA3803. Lineage (GTDB taxonomy): Bacteria > Cyanobacteriota > Vampirovibrionia > Gastranaerophilales > Gastranaerophilaceae > UBA6984. Next base: position 4,710 of record DFEL01000093.1, on the reverse strand, counting down.
GCTCGAACACCTTGTTTAAGGTATGTTTCTATTTTTAAAAAAGAGTCAGTCAAATTTTCGTTGATATATACATATAATGGAATAAAAATTACCTTGTCAAAATTATTTATAGACGATCCTATAGAAAAAGTGGTATATTTTATATCTTTATTAAAATGAGGACTTTTATAAAATATGTATCCTGATGTATTATCCAAAATTTCCTCAATACTGTATTTCATCTATACCTCCTTGTTGGAAAGCAATAAAAAATGCATAATCTTGATTTTTTAAATTTTTGAGAAAACGATCAAGGTTAATTTTATCATTAATATCAGTATAAGAAAAATTTTTGACATATGTATGATGATTAAATCGTTTATATAAATAAGAAAAATTTTTTAGATTTAATAAAACGAGAATATCCGGATTAAACTGGGCAATATATGAAAATAAATCCATATAAACAGCTTCTTTATGATCTCCATAGGTGACAATATTTCCGAGTATTATGCAACTTTTATCGTGTTTAAATTTACAAAAAAATATTTTCAGGCTTTCTGTTATAGATTGAAAATTAATCTTGTTAACCTTGAAAGACATGTTTTCTGAAAGATAAAGAGGATTTTTTTCTATGAACTCCGTTGATTTAATCGGGCTTAAGCCAAAATATTTCAAAAAGGTATGAACCATGGCATAAGATCGGTTTAAGTAATAGAAATCTTGTTGAAAATGAATTTTTTGGGACTTTTCTTTCACAAAGTGTATTTTATCTTGAGCATAATATGGTATAATATCATTGACAAGGTCATTATCTTCAAATGTGAAAATTGATCGAATAGTATTGTCATCAAATATTTCGGATAACGAATTCAAAAAATTTTGTAAATCTAAATGCAGATTTATATTTATCGGATTAAATTCAGGCAACAATATATGTTTATTCTTTAAATGTACAATTTTGGAAAATAAATCTATTTTATTTACAGCAAGTTCTATAATTGCAAACCGTGTTGAAGAATCTGATAATAACAAGGGTTCGCATATTTTTTGCCATTTTCCGCAGTTTTGTGAAGAAAAAGTGACATTTTTTCCCGCTTTGCTTAAACTTTCTACTAACATTTCCTTGGTTGCAGAGCCTTCTTCAGTATCGATGACAACGACTGTTTCCATATCGTTTTCAGCACATTTTTGCAAGGCTAATCCGTAACCGACATTATAAATATTTTTTGTCAGTAGTATTACTTCATAATTTTGACTATACTTTTTCATAAGTAAATGAAATTTTTTTATTTGTTTTTCATCTTTCAAACAAGATTTATTTAACATAAAACCCTTGCAATATTCATTACATGAGGCTTGTTCTATCAGATCAAAAGCTCGATCTTCGGTCTCAAAAAAAGGAATATATATAAAACTATCCGTCAAAATACGAGCATTATTTAAAGTACAAGTAAATAAATATTCTTTATCATATTTTTCAAGATAAAGAGGTTCTAATTTATACAATTCGATGATTTCTTGTATCTTCATAATTAAATTCCAATTTAATAATATCTGAAATACATTTTACATTCAAATGATTGACTATATTCGGTTGATATTCGCTCAATTGAATTAAAAAATTTTCCAATTCTTCATGTGTAATTAATCTTGTTTGCGGAGTGTAGGAACAACTGTTTATAAAAGTCGGATAAATATTAATTTTTGATCTTATTTCATCTTGACGGTTTAAAAAAAACTCAATTTCTGCAATCATATTAAAAGGCAATATCTTACCTTTAAAATTGGCAGGAAAAATAAAGTTCCCTAAACTATACAATATTGGTTTTTGTTTATATATTTCAATTGAATTCATAAAATGAGGACCGTGTCCGATAACAAAATCGGCACCATCATCAATAAAAGCATGTGCATATTCAACTTGCAAATTTGTATTTTTCAGTAAGTCAAACCCAAAATGAGGAAAAACAACGATTACCGCATTTTTATCATTTTGTTTAATATTGCTAATCAAGGGTTTTGCCGTTTCAGGCGTTAATAAAAACACACCTTCTTTATCTTCAGTTGCATAAAAATTAAAATCTTCATCATAATCTTTTCTGTATTTATACCCCCCTATAACATACAAATTAAAACTCTTACTTCCTATATCTACAGGTAAAAAAAAGGGTTTGGATGCGTCACTTAAATTTTTTCCCGCTCCAAAAAAACGGATATTTTCTTTTTTAAGCGCTTCTTGTGTTTCTGTCAAACCACCTTCATAATCCATAGCATGGTTGTTGCCCAAAGATACGGCTGAAATATTATGGCTTTTTAAGAGTTCCGGAACAATCTTTTTATCTGCCCAATGCAAGACAGGTTTTTTTAGATATAAAGAAGAATAGGTAGAATTCGTTAATGGTGTTTCGAGATTTGCTATTGTGAATGTAAACTTTTTGAGAAGTGATGAAATACCTTCAAATAACCATCTGTAGCCTTTTTGTCTTAATATGTTTATCTTATACTCAAGTTCGTATCTTGCTTGGTAGTTTTCGCCCGTTGTTAAATCTCCGACAAATCCGATTTTAACTTTTTTGCTCATTTAACTTTCAACCCTATTTCTGCAAAATATAATCTGAAAAAGAAGCAGGCAACATGTGATATTAGATCTATTCTGACATACTGCCTTGTTGCTTTAAATCTGATAGAACCTAAGGATTTTTCTTGATTTAAGTGGGCATAATTGTTTTTTGTACAGTTAAATAAAAACATTTGTGCAAGAGCGGCTTTTTGACATGCTGCTAAAAATTTATTTGCAAGATCATTGTATTTTAACTTTTCGGCCAAATAATATGCTGCTATAAGTCCTTCAGAACGTGCGCCGTCTTGATAAAAATGATCACCGTAATCATAATAAAAACCGCCTTCATAATCCAAATAGGGCGAATCATTCTTTTGATACATTTTTTGGATCATGGCAGTTGCATCAGAAAAAACAAAGTCCAAATGATTTCCTTTGATAAAATTCGGATATGATGCCCATTCTTCTACGGCTTGCATAAGCCATGCATCAGAAGGAAGTGTTTTAAATTGATCCGCATATATTCCAGGACGTGCATCAACAAGCCAATCAAGAGCAAATTTTGATTTTTCTACAACCCTCTGTTTTAACTCTTCTTCTCCTTCAAAATAGTTTACAAAAAGGGCCAATCCAAGCAGAGCTTCTCCCGGATAATAAAAAGAAAAAGTATCACGCCGTTCCTCATCTGTCATATCAGTCAAAGGTAAACCGTTTTGCACTTTCGGATGAATGTAATACCCTAACATTTCACCCGTTTGACTTATTCTTGATACTATGTGTCTGACATAATTTTTGATATAATCGTCAAATGATCTATCATTATTTTCACATCGATATTTCATCATTGCGATCAACGCCATACCCGTTCCGCCAAGTTTTGCTTTTTGATTTAAAAAGACATAAGCTGCCGATTGACCATTTTTATCTTTATGTTCATGTGTTATTGTGGTGACAAATTGAATAGCTTTTTTAGCACAGAAAAGGTATTTTTCATCTTTGGTAAGTTGATAAGCTCTAATCAGAGTAATGACAGAGCCGCAATGTCTTAAATCATTATAGTAAGAAGGATTCTTGGGGTGTTCATGATTTTTGAGAGAATCATCTTTACAGTCATAATAATATAAAAATTTACCTTCATCGGTCATATATTTAATGAGCCAATTTGCGCCGGCAAGAGCTTGTTCTTTAATGGCTTCAGGTGAATATTCCCATAAAACATTTCCTCTATACAGAGGTATAACAGAATCTTCAAAAGAAATAAAAGTTCTACTTTTTATAATATAGGCGGATATATCCTCTTCTGTTAATTGTATATTATTTTGCTTTATCTGCTGTGGTCGAGAAAATTTTTCAACAAATGTTTTAAACATTTGATTTAAGCTCATTTGAGAAAGTATCCATGCATCTGTCGGCATGTATGTATAGGTCAAATTTATTTTACGAAAAGTGATTCTTAAACCGGTTATTCCGGGTTCAAAACGGGAAGGAGAAAAGGTTTTTGTGTTTAATTTTTCAATATCAACCGGAACTTGTTCTGTCACATATTCAAGCATTATTCTGCATTTATTTATATCATCAATATCAAATTTTTTAAATTGACGACTTTGTCGAATTTTTACAATATCCCGATTGATTGTTGAAATCAATGTGCTACGGCATGAGCCGTACCTTAAAGGTTTTAATCCGCTTTGAAATAGAGTAATAAACACAAAAGTTTGTTTTTGTTTAAAATCGATAATACCATCTAACGCCAAACCTCTCAAGTAAACGGATGACCCATCACTTAAAGATTGTCTTATTCTGCTTATTAAGTCTCCAACAACAGAAAAATCTTTTTTAAAAAAGGCTCTTTCTTTATCATTCTGCTCACTAAAATCCATGGCACATCCTTAAATTGAATCTGTATCCTCATCGGCGTCTTCATCTTCGTCAGAATCTTCATCAATGTCGGTATCAAAATCCGCATCGGTATCTTCGTCAGCATCGGCATCTTCGTCAGAATCTTCATCAATATCTGTATCAAAGTCTGCATCTTCATCAGAATCTTCGTCTGCATCGGCATCCGAATCCTCGTCTCCGTCAATGTCAGTATCAAAATCCGCATCGGCATCTTCGTCTGCATCGGCATCTTCGTCTGCATCGGCATCTTCGTCAGAATCTTCATCAAT
>DFEL01000088.1 GCA_002369055.1 Cyanobacteria bacterium UBA3803 | reverse complement strand
TGATTTGGTCTTGAAAAAAGTGAAATATCAATATAAGGTTTTGTAAATATATTTGATATTTTGCCTCCAAAAACAGACGGCATCGTGCCAACTTGAGCACTTACACGGCTTAAATATACATCATTATTTTTAACATTTATTTGACCATTTATAATAGTTATCGGCAATTTTTCAGGTTTATAAATTAACTTACAATTTTTTAAAAAGACAGCACCATTTGCTTTAATTTTATCAAATTCAATCTTATTTACGCTACCGTCATAACTACCGTTAATTTCAGCATAAGAAGGATTTGCCGTATTTAAATCAGTAAATGCAAATAAACTGCTATTAAACACACGTGCTACATCATAAACTTTCACTCTGTCTGACTTAAATTTTAAATTAGCATTATCAGACTTGATATCACCAAATATTTTAATACTTGAATTACCTAAATTTGAATTTAAATCTAGATTTATATTAAAATCATTAAATTTAATTAAACCTGATATATTCTGCAAATAAACCAATGAATTTGCAAGTTTAGTTTTTATTGAATGTAAGGTTATATCACCCTTAAAATGAACATTCTTGCCCAAATCAAGATTATTTATATCTAATAATTGACCATTTATATTCAAATTTATATCAGTAAATCCCTCAGCATTTTTTAGCAATGATACAGAATTTAGATATTTTTTTAGCATTGGGGAAGTATTTACTACGTTTAACAGATAGCCTGCATTTTGATTATGCAATTTTGAAATAAAATTAAACTTACCCTTTAAATTACAATCTCCGTCAATATAGACCTTTTTACCGGCAATATTTCCTTCTGTCAGATGAAAAACAGTATCGGTATCATTAAAATTTAATACCGAAGATGCGTTTGAAAGTATCAAATTTGGTATATCATCAAAATTAACTGTTGCGTTATTTGTTCTAAAATAACCAAAAGTATGAGCCTCTTTTTTAGTACCTTTAACAATTAAGTCTATATTACCATATCCGCTAAACTTCATTATAGGAACAGGTCCCAGTAAAAAATCAAACACTCTGTGTACAGGCATTAAAACACGTTCAGCCTCAGATAAATCAATGCTTGGTGTACTTGTAATGTGTAAATCAGCATAATGCTCATCATAAGCATCTATTTTTCCCTTTACGGATACATATTGATTTAAATCAGTCGGCACGTATACATTTAAATCCAATTTTTCACCTGAATATTTTAATTTTATATCTGCATTTTTTGGAGCATTATGAATAGGTCTTTCTACATAGGCATTTGTAACATTAACATCACCGTATAATTTTGGTCTTTTAAAATTATCTTTTATGTCTAAATTGACATTTACATCAGCATGAAAATCGGCATCTTTTAAAATGGAAATATAAATGTCTGATAATTTATCCAATTTGTCACAATATGGCATTATATCAATTAAATCAGTTGCATTAGCATTATTTATTTTTAAATTTAAATTAGGAACAGGATTTTTTGCATCAATTTTATTCACTGAACCACCTAATTTAATTGTCGTATTCGGCAAAATCAAATCAAAGACAGAAATATCAAGCCTTGAACCATATAGTAAATATTCGGAATTTAATTGCAGTTTTTTAGAATACTTATAATCTTTTTCAAATAATTTTGATTTAATATAAATGTTCTCAAACAATACAGTAGATACATATTGTTTTTTATTGTCGATAAATTTGTCTGAGTGAATATCAAAATTTAAAACACCTCTGATATCAGAAATATCTCCATGAGTTAAATAGTTAATATAATTTGCAAAATCAGAAAAATCTAAATTTGCAGCAGAAACTGATATATTAGGTGGATAATCGTCTAAATGGTTATTAAAAGGTAATTTAGTATCAATATCAATTATAATTGGAACTCTTTTATTTTTTGATATAACATCAAAGTTCGCAGATAAGTCTAAGTACTTATTGTCAGCATATTTATCAATATTAAAATATTTACCGTCAATTACTATTTTAGATTTTTTTACCGTATCGTTTAAATTAAAATTAAAATCATTAATATAAATCCTTGAATTTGAAATATTTAAATCCAATTTTTTATCTACATCAACCGGATATTCACCAATACTCAAATTAAGTTTATCATCACAATATAAATCCATATAAATATTTTTTGCACTAAAATATCTTATATGAGTTTTTTTTAGAATTAAAGGTAAAATTGATATTTTTATTACAGGCTCATCAACACGAAGTGCGTCAGATTTATCATTGTTGAAAATAATAAACTTGTCGGCCTTAATCCATATTGAAGGCAAATATCCCATTTTAAAAATAGGCTTTTCAAATTTTACGTTGTAACCATATTCCTGCTTAATAAATCTCGATAATATCGGACTAAAATCCTCAAGATTCATTAGCTTAGGCAATGCAATATAATAAAGTGCATAGCAAATGACAAGTGAAAATATTACAACTAATACCCTTAAACGCTTCCCCATGCTTAAATTATAACGCAAAAAACAGCGTTATCAAGTCATTATAAGATATTATTCAAAAATTTAGCCACTGCGACACCCATTGAAAAACAGCTGGGTATAATTCTTAATGCCCCCTGTGAATAAAAGTCCGCAGATAAGCAACGACCTACAACAAAAAGATTATCCATATCGGCAGACATAAGTGCTTCAATAGGTAATTGATATTCTTGCATAAAATGCTCTAAAACTGAATTATCTTTTTTATTTGAATGAACATCGACAGGATAATTTGAAATTAATGCACAATTGTCAAATTTTTTACCCGACTTTAAATCGTTTATTGTATAAACATACTTACCAACAATGCGTCTTGATGTTCTTATACCCAAACTGTCTGCGATATCAGAAATATATGCTTTCTCAAAACCTTTAAAATATTTTTTACAAAAACGTGAAAGACGCAAAATAGCCGAACGACCTTTTATCAATGCTTCTGAATAAGCATTAACATCAAGAGGATTTATATTATCTTCAAAATAAATTCTTGGACAATTAAAAGCAATTGTATCAGGCATATTTGGAACAGTAAAAATTTGAAAATAATTTCTGTCCTCATCTTCTATAATACCATCTTTTACACCTCTATCAAAATAAGGCTTTAATGCCCATTTTTTATCATTATCCCAAGTGTATGCCGTTGATAAATGAACTTGCCCATCAACTTCTGCTACTGTTGTAACATTTCTATCATTATCAATTTTTAGCAGCCAGTCAGCAAATAGCCTTGTATCAACACCAGCCATCATAAAACGTAAATTTGTAGGTTGATTTTCATTTGATTTATTTTGAAAATTACAATTTGCAATAAATCCTAAATCACAATTGCCGGTTGCATCAATAAAATATTTCGCTTCGATAGGTGTCGATAACATTTTTGATTTTACATATATCTTTTTGATATGTCTTAACGATATATCCAAAGTATCTAAAACAGAATCATAAAAAACTTTTACATTTGATTCTTTCATCAGTTCATCAAGGACAATTTTTGCAATTTGAGGATTAAACCAGCCATTGTTTCCATCAGAATAGGTTATTGCAGAATTATACTTTTTCATTTTTTCAATAAAAGTTGTTAAAAACTCATTATTTATAGAATTTTCAGAAGTTTTCATCATCGGAGTAACAAGTGATGATGTCATAGAACCGCCAAGAAAAGTATTTTTTTCGATAATTAAAACTTTTTTACCATATTTACCAAGCATATAAGCGGCAGCACAGCCTGCGGTTCCGCCACCAACTATAACCACATCATATTTCATTTTTATCTCCCTTAAAATTATTGATATACTTTGTTGCAGAAATTAAAGTACTTTCATTAAAATCATTTGTTCTCCTTTGTAAAATTTTTTCATTTGAGTCATTTAAATTTACATCACTATACATTATTCCTGCTCTTGTATCAAGTAATCCATATTCATATTTTGATAATTTATATTGAATCAAATTTGGATTTTTTACGGCAATAGTACCTGTAAATCGGTTCTCATTATTGTTATATATTTTTCCTATATAAAAATTATTTTTTATAAAAGCATTTCTTACAGCAGGAGAATTTGAATATGTCAAAATTTTACCATTATCTGACAAGTGTGAATATAAAAGTTTAAAAAAATCGAAAGTCCAAAGATTTGGACATTTTTTAGGAGAAAAAGCATCTAAAAAAATGAAATCATATATTTCATCGTTTGATAATAAAAAATGTCTGGCATCATCAATAATACCATTAAATGATATTTCGTTATTTTCTAGTACTTTTAGTGTATTTTTATAACTTTTTGATATATACTTATAATATATATTATGTAAAAAAGGCGTTTTATATGACAAAGGTAAGTAAATACCCTTAGAAAAAATATAAAATCTCATAAAACGGCTCATATCATCACTTATAAAATTATGCCATTTTTTACTTTTAATTAGTTCACAAAATGTTTCTGATAAATACTCTTTACCGTATTTATCGACAAGGGACATTAGTATTAACAAATTAACTTCATTTTTTAGTTTATATTTTGATTTAAAATTTTTGCCACCATAAATATATTTGTCTACTTTATCAATGCCGGTTATTTTTGGTCTTACAAATGCAGTACATGTTTTTAATAATGGTGATAATTTCATCAGATTTTCATTAACATCAATTGCATCTATTTTGATTTTTAATTTATCAATTTTTTTTTCTCTATTTATTATTTTTTTTAAAAAAGATTTTTTTAAAATATTATTAGAATATATCGAAATGTTATATTTTGCTTTACTAATTTTATTGGTATATATCTTATCGTTACATTTATCGTTTAAATTATTATCGGCATATATCGTTTCGTTATTTTCTGTAAGAAAATAGTTTTTAGAAAAAATTTCATTTAAAAAAGTTTTTGAATTATATCCAATTCCAAAACATAAGTCTAAAATTTTAATTTCATTATTATCTTTAAAATAATAATTAAAATTTGCGGGCAAAACAAATTTATCATAGGCTTCGCTTAACGCACCAAAAACAGAGTGAAATATATCGCTATCATTTATGCTATACAGTCCCACAGAGCCATCGTTTGTATAAAACGGTATAATATTATCCATAGGGCTATTATACCTTATATACCTAATAAGTTACAGAATTTAATATATATTTACATGTGTCGTTTTTCAGGATTTATGAGCATTTGAGCCAGTTTTTCAGCACCTTCAAACTGTCTTTTTTCAAGCATTGCAACTGCTGAAGTTTTATCATAATCTATCATTCTATGTTCTATTTCAATATTTCCGTTATTAATATTGGCAATTACATAACACGCTTTTGGATTTTCGGTAAATGGTCTTCCGACACTTCCGTCATTTACAATTGTAACTTTTGAATTAGTTTGATAACCGCATGGCATGTGGGTATGACCGCAAAATACAACATCAGCATCAACTTCATTAAATATATCATCTATTATATCCATGTCCATATTAGGAAAAATATTCTCATTGTTGCGTCTTGGAGAACCATGAACCAATAAAATTTTAAGACCTTCAATTTCAACACTTTTGTTTATAGGTAAATTTTTCAAATATTTTTTATTTTCGTCGGAAATTTCTTTTACATCTTGTTCAAGTGCATTTGCCATAATGCTTGCACCTGCTTTTACAGCATTATATACATCATCAGAATAACATGCAATCATTTCATCAGTATTACCTTGAATAACAGTCCAATCCTGAGTTCTAACGTAATCAATTGTTTTATTTGGTTCAGGCCCTGCCATTGCTAAATCGCCCAAACAAAAAATACGCTCAATGTTAAATTGTTTCATATCTTCTAAAACTGCTCTCAATGCAAACATATTTCCGTGAATATCAGATAAAACTGCTATTTTCATGTATACCCCTTAAAATATTTTAGTGATATTATAATTGTATGATAAAAAGAAAAAAAACAAAACAAATTTCAATAGGGAACGTAAAAATAGGCGGTGATGCACCAATTACGGTTCAATCTATGTGTAATACAGACACAAGAGATGTTAATGCAACATTAAAACAAATAGATGAACTTGCTGATGCAGGATGTGAAATAATCAGACTTGCAGTTCTTAACAAAGATGCAGGTGAAGCACTGAAAGAAATTTCAAATAAATCTCCAATACCTGTTGTAGCGGATATTCATTTTGATTACAGATTAGCAATACAGGCAATAAATAATGGCGTTTCTGCGTTACGGCTTAATCCCGGAAATATCGGAAAGCGTGAAAATGTTGAAAAAGTTGTGAAACTTGCAAAACAGCAAAATATTCCTATAAGAATAGGCATAAATGCCGGCTCACTTGAAAAGGAACTAAAAGATTTGGACATATCACTTGCCGAAAAAATGGTAAAAAGTGCTGAAGGACACGTAAAAATTTTAGAAGACTTAAATTTTGACTTAATCAAAGTTTCGCTAAAATCATCTGATGTTCCAACTACAATAGAAGCATACAAAATTTTTTCAGATAAATATGATTATCCGTTGCACATTGGACTTACGGAAGCAGGTACTTTAAAAGGCGGTTTAGTAAAATCTTCTGTTGGCATTGGTTCTCTGTTATCACAAGGTATAGGCGACACAATAAGAGTTTCTCTTACAGAAAATCCGATAGAAGAAGTATATGCAGGATATGCAATACTAAAATCACTAAATTTGCGTAAAAAAGGAGTAAATTTTGTATCTTGTCCAACTTGCGGAAGGACACAAATTAAACTAATTGAACTTGCAAAAAAAGTGGAAGAAAGATTTAAAAATCTTGATGCAAATATAACAATTGCAACAATGGGTTGTGCAGTAAACGGACCGGGTGAAGCTTCTCATGCTGATTTTGGAATAGCCGGCGGAATAAATGAAGGATACGTTTTTAAAAAAGGTGAAATAATAGCAAGAGTTGCAGAGGATAAACTGCTTGACGAACTTGAATTTCAAATTAAATCTGCCTTAAATATGTAAATTATTTTTAAAATATTGGAAAAATATCTAAATTTTATGTATTATATCAATATTGGGGGGCAAAATGAATTTTAAAAATTTATTTTTTATAAGCATAGCAATTATATTTATGGCATCAGAAGTTTTTGCCTACGCTACAACAGAAGAATTAACTTCTCCTGAAGCTCTTGTAAATTACAATTATTCTCAAGTAACTGCCGAGCAAGTACAACTAACAAAAGCACAAAATGCTAACAGAGAATACAAATCAGGTCGTTACGTTAAAAAACCTTGGTGGCGTAAAGCATGGGAATATATTGATTTTGGTACTGATGACGGTTATCTGTTGCAGCACAATATTTCACCAGGATATTCTTGGAAAGATTGGTAATACTTTTACAAGTTATATGCAATAAATTTACATAATTCAAGTAATGCGAACGGCATTATTCCCACAACAAGAGTAATTAGCGAACAAGCATACAAAATTACTGTTGCTGATGTTGTGCTGTTATAAATAATTTGATTATCTTGACTGTCAGTTTTCTCAAACATTTTTGCAACAATATTCGTATAATAATAAGCAGCAACAACAATTGTCATAGCCAATATTATCAAAAACGGAATAAACACTGCTCCGGAACGAATAATCGCTGAAAACAGATAAAATTTTGCAATAAAACCTGAAGTAATAGGAAAACCTGCAAGTCCAAAAATACAAATTGCAAAACTCAATGCGAACAACGGATTTGTATATGCTAATCCTTTCAGTCCGTTTAATTTTAAACCGTAATTTGAATTTTCCAATACAATAATTGCGGCAAATGCACCTAAATTCATAAATACATAAGTAATTAAATAAAACAAAACGGTAGATAAATTATAAACTGATACCAATGAAAGAACAAAAAGCATATATGCAGCATTTGCACTTGAACTGCAAGCAAGTATTCTTAATATTTTTTTCTGTCTTATTGCAAGAATATTTGCCCAAATAGCAGTCATTACGGACAATATAACAAGTATAACAGGCAGTTCAAAAGAATTACCCAAAATAAACACAAACAATCTGGCTAGCACTGCAATAACAGCAATTTTTGGTATTGTTGCAATAAATGCCGAAACTGAAGTGGCACTTCCTTCATATACATCTAATATCCAATTTGCAAATGGTAAAATAGCAAGTTTAAACAATAAACCGATAGCAATAAACACAACTGCAAAAGTATATATTAAGGTTGGTTCATTTTGCATAAAGTAATCATTTATAGCATTAAAATTTAATTTTCCTGATATACCATAAAGGTAGGAAACACCAAACAAATATATAGCAGTCGAAAAAGCATTTGAAATTATATATTTAAAAGAAGCCTCTTTTGAAAGATATCCTTTTTTATATGCAATCAAAAAATAAGTTGAAAAACTTAACATCTCTAAAGACACAGTTAATGTCACAAAATCATTAGATGATACAACCAACAATGAGGACATAACACCTGCAATAAGCAAAGTGTAAAATTGAAATGTTTTATGATTTCGCTTAGTCACATTTTTTTTAGAAAGTAAAATTATTATCAATGAAGAAAATAAAATTAACGCTTTTACAAAAACAGTAAAAGTATCTGAAATAATAGATTCATTAAAAGCGTAATATACAGGTTCCAATCTAAGAAATTTCAAAGAAACCAAAGCAAAAGCAATACCTGAAACAGCAATCCATTTTGACAATTTGTGATATCTAACATTATAAAACATTGAAAATACTGATAAAATCAAAAAAGATATAAGCAGTACTGCTTCAGCCAACATTGAATTTGAAATATCTAAAATTAAACTCATATTAACCTCCAAACGCATCCGTAATGTTTCTTATCGCAGGTATTATATATATGATAACTGACATTGGCACAATTCCAAAAATAACCGTAACAGATGATATAACCGACAGAATAATAAATTCGTGAGTAACTACATCTCCAACTTTTAGCCAACGTTCAGATAATTCTCCGTAAAAAGTTTTATGCAACAACCTTAACAAATAAATTAGCGACAATACTAAAACAATAATTGAAACTAATGCTACTACTTGAATATAATAATTGCTATACACAGCTGATATAAAAGCACCAAAAAATATCATAAATTCAGCAGGGAAAGATATTAACAACGGTACGCCCATACTCGCAAGACATAATATAAACGTAAATAGAGCAAGTCTTGGCATAACAAGCACTAACCCACCTAATTGATTTATATTCCTCGTACCTGTTCTATTATATATTACTCCGACAGAAAAGAATAATCCCGAAGAAATAATACCATGAGCCAACATCAACAAAACTGCTCCGGTAATTCCTACGGCATTTAAAGAGCATAGTCCTAATAAAACAAGTCCCATAGATGAAATACTTGAATATGCAACTATTCGTTTAATATCAGTTTGCACAAATGCAACAAACGCAGCAAAAACTATATTTATAAAAGCAAAAAATACTAAATATGGAACAATTATTATAAACGCATCCGGCAGCAGCTGCATATTAAATCTGATAATACCGTAAGCACCCATTTTTAACAAAATTCCGGCAAGCAGCATACTAACAGGAGTTGGTGCATCAACATGTGCAGCAGGCAGCCAATTATGCAAAGGTATAATTGGAAGTTTAACAGCAAAGCCCAATAATATCAAAATCGAAGCTACAACCTGTAAATATATCGGTGCAGATTCATAATCAAAGTTCAAATTATCAATAGCTGCTGAAAGCTCCGACGTTGAAATATAGTTAAAATTATATAACATTAAAAAGCCACACAACATAAATAAACTACCTATAAAGGTATATAATAAAAATTTCATTGCTGATTTTTTGGCAAAATCATGACCCCATAAACTTATCAAGAAATACATAGGAATCAACTCCAATTCCCAGAACAAGAAAAAGACAAATATATCTTTTGCACAAAAAGTACCCAAAACAGAAGTTTCTAAAATAAAAATTAATGCATAATACAAAGAATGCTTTGATTTAATAGAACCTTTACTTGCAATACAAGAAATCAAAACTAAAAATGAAGTTAATAAAACCAAAAGAAGCGATAGACCATCAAGTCCGAATATCAAGGACACACCAAGAGAACCAAGCCACTTTTCACCAAAAAATGTGATTTCTGTATCAAAGTTTGAAATAGCATCAACGTTATAAAAAATAATAAAAAATAATGAATATATAAAATGCAACCCTGCAAATAATTTTGCAATTCTTCGTACAAGAATATGCTTTCCCGAAAAAATAGGCAATAAAAATAAAATAGAAATTATTATTGGTGAAAAAATTAATAATCTTAAATCCATTACTGCACCTCTGAAAAATACAAAATTAATATATAAACAATCAATATGCCACTGAAACTTAACATAATAATAAACAAGGAATAAACCAAATAAGACTGTACATTACCTGTCTGAATTTTTGAAAAGACTAAAGCAATTACTCTTGTAAACATAGTTACAGCATATACAATGCCTTCAAAAACAGTTTTTTCAACTTTATATAACAAATTGGAAAATGTTTTATAGCAATTTACAAAATATCTATTAATGTTTTCAAAATAAAAACCCTTTAATGATATATCATACAGCAGCGGTATCTTTCTAAAATAGCTTGAATAAAAATATACAATAAATGAAACAACAACCGCAAATAAAACAACAAACAAATTTATAACTTTTAAAAATATATCAGATGTTTTT
>DFEL01000071.1 GCA_002369055.1 Cyanobacteria bacterium UBA3803 | reverse complement strand
ATTAATTTTTTTTAATTAAATTTGTTCATAAGATTTTGGGCAGCGGTCAACATAGGGTCGATACTTGTGGAAAATGGCGGTGAATATGTTATGTCATTGCCAAAAAATTCTTGTATTGTCATTTTAGACAGTAATGCACTTGTCAAGACGTTAATTCGCTTATCTGCATCACCTTGTCCAAGTCCTTGTGCACCCAATATTTTACGTGTATTTTTATCAGCCGTAAGTTTTATTGTAATACTTTCAACGTCAGGCATGTAGCCTGCTTTGTCATTTTTCCTTACGATTACGGAAACAGGTTGAAATCCGTATTTTATTGCCTGTTTTTCAGTCAAGCCCGTCATTGACATTGTAAAATCAAAGTATTTTGTTACAGCAGAACCTAAAACACCTTCAAATTCGTCATGACCGCCTGAAACATTTATTGCACAACATCTGCCTTCCTTGTTTGCCGTAGAACCGAGTGGTATCCAGCAAGGTTGTTCGGCAACTATATGATATTTTTCAACACAATCTCCACAGGCATAAATGTCTTTAATATTTGTTTCCATTTTGGAATTAACTTTTATGGCACCAGTTTTACCTATTTCTATTCCTGCGTTTTGAGCAATTTGAATATTAGGTTTTATTCCGGCAGATAAAACAACCATGTCTGTTTTTATTTCCTTGTCGTTTTCAGTAATAATTTTTTCAACTTTTTCTTTCCCTTCGATGTGTGATATTGTATCATTATTAATTATTCTCACTTGTTCAAGATTTTTTTGAATTACATATTTTTGAATAATATTTGCCAAATCCCTATCAAAAACTGACATTATAACGTCTGATGATTGAATTACATTAACAGAAATACCTTGTTTTACGAATGCTTCAAGAAGTTCAATCCCTATGTAACCGCAACCCAGAATTACAGCGTGTTTGTTTTGTAATACAGCATTTTTAATTGAAATTCCGTCTTCTATTGTTCTTAAAGTAAAAACATTTTGCAGGTTAATTCCTTGAATATTTGGTATAAAAGGACTTGCACCCGTTGCGATTATCAATTTATCATAAGTTTCCGTAAATAAAATATCAGTTTCAAGATTTTTTATTAATAGTTCTTTTTTATCGGGATGTATTTCTGATACAAGATGCCTTATATGAACTTTCACACCTTGCTTTTCAAAATCTTGTGGTGTTCTGATGATAAGTTTTTGAGCATCTTTAAATGCTCCTGCAATATAATATGGAAGTCCGCATTCAGAGTATGATACATTGTAGTCGGACGTATAAATTATAACATCCCAATTGGGTTGTAAACGTTTTAATTTTGCCGCTGCTTTTGAACCTGCTGCAACTGCACCTATTACAATAACTTTCATACAAAATATTTTATTACTTGCACAAGTTTTTGCTATTGCTTAATAAGGTATATTTATTGACTCTTTAAATAACTTTCTATAAATCCGTCTAAATCCCCATCCATTACTGACTCAACATTTCCGACTTCGTAAGATGTACGGTGGTCTTTTACCATTTTATACGGGTGAAATACGTAAGAACGAATTTGAGAACCAAAATTTATATCAAAATTTTCGCCTTTAAGTTCTGCTAATTTTTTTTCGTGCTCTTGTTGGCGAATTGCAAGTAACTTTGCGGCTAACATCTGCATTGCTATTGTTCGATTTTGTAATTGAGAACGTTCTTGTTGACACTTAATTACAATACCTGTCGGTTTGTGTAAAATTCTTACTGCTGTTTCCACTTTATTTACATTTTGTCCGCCTGCACCTCCTGAACGCATTGTATCAAGTTCAATATCTTCCGGCGGAATTACAATTTCTTTTTCATAATCTTCTATAATAGGTGAAACTTCGCAACTTGCAAAACTTGTTTGACGTTTTCCGTTAGCGTTAAATGGTGATATTCTGACTAACCTGTGAACGCCTCTTTCTGCTTTGGCATAACCAAAAGCAAATTTTCCCGTTATTTTTATTGTTGCAGATTTAATTCCGGCTTCTTCACCTTCGGATTTATCAAGCAAATCTACTTTCCAATTATGTTTTTCTGCCCAGCGAGTATACATTCTAAGGAGCATTTCCGCCCAGTCCTGAGCGTCTGTTCCACCTGCACCGGCATTTATCGTTAGCATTGCATCGGCTTCATCATATTCTCCTGATAACATCATTTGAACATCAAATTTATCAAGTTCTTTTTCAAGTTCAGATAAAGTTTGTTCTGCTTCATTGATTAATTCTTCATCTTGCAATTCGTAAGCTGTTTGTGCATCAGAAATTATATTTTCCCAACGACTAATTTTTTCTATATTTTCTTTTAATTCTCTTGTACGTTGACCAAGTTCACTTGCAAGTTTTTGGTCTGACCATACTTCAGGGGATTGTAACTTTGCTTCTTTTTCCGTTAATTCTTTTTTCAAAGATTCAACGTCAAAGACACTCCTTATTTTTTTCTATTCGTTGTTTTAATTCGTTTATTTCCATTAATTTTTTCTCGGTTTTTTGTTCTTATTTTTAGGTGCATTTTTTTTGCTGAATTGTTGAGGTGCTTGTGCAAACGAAGTTTGAATACGTTTTACACTTATTACATCAGGAAGTGACTGTAAACTTGCGATAACCTTTCTTAATGTATTAATATTATCAAGTTCAATTCCGAGTTCAATAACACCAATATTATTTTGTTTTGATTTTACATTTGCATAGTTAATATTGGTATTATTATCGGAAACCGCAGCAATAATATCTTTTAGCAGGCCTTGTTTATCTTGAGTTTCAACTCTTATTGTTGTGCTGTATGCTTTGTTTGTCGGATTATTTGCCCATTGAATATCAATTAATCTTTCAGGTTCAACATCTTCAAGTGTTTTACAATCAAGCCTGTGAATAGATACGCCTTTAGAACGGGTTACAACGCCTACGATAGGCTCTCCGGGTATTGGAGAACAACATCTTGCAAATGAATATAACAATCCGTCTAAACCAACAACATCTTTTGCATTTGTTTTCTTTCTTGGTTGAAATGTTGTTTCAGGAGCTCTTGTTGATTCGGTATTCTTTTTAAGTTTACTTATAATTTTATTTACTGTTGTTTCTCCGTAACCTAATGCTGCAAATAAATCTTCTGCTGATACATAGTTCATTTGTTTTGCAACATTTTCAAACTCTCCGTTTTTGATATATTCATCAAAAACAGATTTTGTAAGTTCGTGTTCAAGGTTACTTTTACCAAGTTCAACGTGGTCTTCACGTTTGTTCTTTTTAAACCATTGTCTGATTTTTGAACTCGCTTGCTTTGTTACAACAAAATTTAACCAGTCAAGACGAGGTGCAGGTTGTTTTGATGTTAAAATTTCAACAATATCACCGTTTTTTAATTTCGTATCAAGAGGAACAATTCTTCCGTTTACTAATGCTCCTACTGTTTTATGACCAACTTCAGAGTGAATACGATACGCAAAGTCAACAGGTGTTGCTTTTTTAGGTAAATCATAAACATCGCCGTTAGGAGTGAAAGCAAATACTTGGTCTGAAAAAATATCTAATTTTACAGAATTAACATAATCTTCCGCATTAGTTGTATCTTGGTTATATTCAACCATTTTTCTCATCCAGGAGAATTGTAAATCTTCTGCGTGATTTGCTTTTTGAGAACCTTTTTCTTTATATCTCCAGTGTGCTGCAACCCCATATTCTGCTATTTCATGCATTTTGTGTGTTCTGATTTGAACTTCCAGAGGACGCATTTTAGGGCCGATTACCGATGTGTGTAAAGATTGGTATAAATTACCTTTCGGCATCGCAATATAATCTTTAAATCTTCCCGGTATGGGTTTAAATTGAGAGTGAATTAAACCTAAAACTTCATAACATTCTTTTTCTGTATCAACAATTACACGAACCGCTGTAATATCATAAAGGTCTTGAAAAGTAATATTTAAACGCTTCATTTTGCTATAAATACTGTAATAGTGCTTTGCACGACCTGTAATTTGGGCATTTATACCATTGGCTTTTACGTCATTGGCAATTTTGTCCATTAATAATTTTACGGTTGATTCTCTTTCGGCTCTCGTTTGGGCTACTTGTTGCACAATTTCATAATATTTATCCGGATTTAAATATCTTAGCGATAAATCTTCCAATTCAGCTTTTATTTTACCGATACCTAAACGATTTGCAAGTGGTGCAAATATATCAAGTGTTTCCTGTGCTATGCGTTTTTGCTTTTCTTCACGCATAAAATTTAGTGTACGCATGTTATGTAAGCGGTCTGCCAGTTTTAAGAAAATTATTCTTACGTCACTAGCCATTGCAATAAACATTTTACGAAAATTTTCCGCTTGACGTTCTTCTTTTGAGTTAAAATGATATTTCCCCAGTTTTGTTACACCTTGAACTATTGTTAAAACATCATCTCCAAATTCTTGTTGTATTGTTTCAGGTGAAGTTTCCGTATCTTCAAGTATATCGTGCAAAAATGCTGAAATAACCGTATGAGTATCTGTTTTTAAGCTGATTAAAATTTTTGCAACTTCGACAGGATGTATTATATATGGCTCTCCTGATACTCTTGTTTGACCTTCGTGTTTTTCCCTTGCAAACAAAAAGGCTTTTTTTATTGCTGCTTTATCTTCTTCAGAACGTTCTTCAATTAAAGGTATTATTTCATCATATAAAGATAATGTATTAATATCATTGCTCATGGTATAATTATTTTACTCGTATTTTACCAAATTTACAAGGGGTTAATTTTATGACAGAAAATTCTTTGATAATAAAGCTTAAAATATCCCCAAATGCATGTAAAAACGAAATAATAAAATCAGATACAGAGATAAAAGTTAAAATTACTGCACAACCAATTGAAAACAAAGCAAATAAAGCTTTAATTGAGTTTCTGTCAAAGACTTTAAAGATTGCTAAGTCAAATATTGAAATTGTTAAAGGAGAAACGTCAAAAGAAAAAACTTTATTGTTTAAAAATATTTCATCCGATAAGATGGTAGAAATAAAATCACTTTTAACGTAGAATAAATTTATCTCTAAAAGTCAAAATGAGGAATTTTTATGCAAAAACGCTGGTATGATTTAGACCCGACATTAAGTTTAGCAGTCAGTTTAATGGAAAAAGCTGACGAAAAAGTACAATTGGAATGTGCTTATCACATCATTGATAAGGCAAAAGATTATGGTGTTAAAATTACGGATAGTGACTTATCAGAAGCATTTAATTACTTGTTTAGACGTTGGTATGACAAAAATAAACAATTACATGATGCTTTTGAATATTTAAAAGCATCACCTTATGATGTTCAATTAGGTTTAGCCTTTGATATTATTGAAAAATTAGATGATAAAGATAAAAAACAATCTTAGATTTTAAGAAAGAAAATTTATGCAAAAACGCTGGTATGATTTAGATCCCACAGTGAGTTTGGCAGTTAGTCTTATGAAAAATGCTAATGATGACATACAACTTAAATGTGCGGAATATATAGTTACAAAGGCTAAAAATTTTGGTGTAAAAAATTCAGAAAATGCACTAAATGAGGCTTTCAATTATATCCTAAGACGTTGGTATGATAAAGATAAACGTATACAAGAAGCCTTTGAATATTTGAAAGCCGCACCTTTGGATTTGCAAAAAGAAATTGCAAATGATTTGTTGAGAGTTTTACAAATTTCTTAATTACTTTCGATAGATAAATTCATAAATTCCATATCGTCATAATCAATATATGCTGTTTGCATTAAGTTTCTGCCTGTTTTAATTGTAATTTCATTATTTTGTCCTACTCTTATAAGGTTTCTTGGGATTTTAAATCTTTGCCCGTCACCGTTAAGTTGAATTTCGGCAATTTTATTTCCGTTGAAAAATATTTCAGGCGGACTTGAGTACGCAACAGAAATTTTATTTTGCCCCATACTTTGTGCCATTTTGGTATCAACACCAATAATTGAGCCGATTACAATATAAGTATTATTGCTTGCGTGTGTGATTTTAATATTTTTTGTGTAATAAGGCCCTACGCATTTTACCCTAAAATCTCCTGCATTTGCTGATGTGTCGGAATAATTGTTATCTCCTAAATGTAGCATGTCTTTATCTATTGTTAAATTCATTGGATTTGTTTTTTCTATTCCAACGGTAATAGGACGAGATGCAATTCTTTCATCGACCGTTAATGAAAACGGACTATAACCTTCTTTTTCAACGGAAAGAATAGTTGCACCGTTTATATCCGCATTTAAATTAAATGTTCCGTCTGAATTTGTTGTTGTTGAGTAATTTTTTTGCGGTAAAGAAACTCTTGCACCTTTTATTGGCATGTTTGTCTGAGCATCAACAATTCTATTCATGCCTGATTCACCCTCTTTTGAAATATTTGCCTGAAGTGGTGCAGAATTTGCACTCAAATTAAAAAATAAAAAAGTAAATGTTAAAATTAAAAATTTCCTCATGCCTGTTCCTCCAAAAGTAATTTAAACTTTTTTTTTAAATCAAAAAAGCCTATATTGGCTGGTAAAAAAGTTAATTATAAAGTTTTTAAAAATAAAGTTTGATATTTAATTTTTTTTTGGTATTATAATCTTACATCATACTTTGCGACTTGCCGGTGTGATGAAATTGGTAGACGTGCCAGACTCAAAATCTGGTGTGGTTCACCCCACGTGCCGGTTCGACTCCGGCCACCGGCAGATATAATAAAAGAAGTCCGTTTGAACGGACTTCTTTTATTATGTGCCTACGGCACGTATTCTCACCGAGTTTGCAAAAATTGCAAACGGTTCTACCTCTCGTTCGACTTGACATTTAGTCAACTCGAACTCGGCAGAGTGGCCACCGGCAAATATAATAAAAAGAAGTCTATGAACAGACTTCTTTTTTTATTGTGCCTACGGCACGTATTCTCACCGAGTTTGCAGAAAATGCAAACGGTTCTTACCTCTCGCAAAACGATACTTAATCGTTTTGCTCGGCAGAGTGGCCACCGGCAGTTATAATAAAAAATAAGTATGTTTAAACGGACTTATTTTATTATGTGCCTATGGCACGTATTCTCTCCGAGTTTGCAAAAACTGCAAACGGTTCTCACCTCTCGCAAAATGATA
>DFEL01000160.1 GCA_002369055.1 Cyanobacteria bacterium UBA3803 | reverse complement strand
TTGCTATGTCACTATTCATCTTAACTCACTTTTACAACAAGTCAAGTCTATCAATCAATAAAACCGCACATTTCAGACACATTTTTTAACATGGGCTGAAAACGAACCGATGACAAAATTTTAATTCGAAATTCGTTTAATATGTAGTGTAACTCTGGATTAAACGAAAACAGATTTTTTTTACAGACTTTTACCTAATTAATACGCTTGGGTTGGATATTCGGTTTGTTTCATATGTCCGATATTTGTTTACTATATATTCTCAATTTCTGTAAAATCAACTCCGCCCAATGCTTGATAAAGATTGATTGCAGAAATTATCTCATTAATTTTTGCGGAAACTGTTTGCATTTTAGAAATTATAAGTTTTTGTTTCTGAAACATTATGTCTAAATTATCAGCCGTTCCTGCGTCTTCTCTAATAATAGTATATTTCATCTCTTTTTCATCTTTATTTAATCTATCATCAACAACAGTTTTAATATTTTCCGCTGTTTTCATTGAATACAAGGCATCATTTGTTTCTTGAATAGCTGTCAATATTGTTTTTTCATACTTTTGAGTTGCTAATTCATATTGGTCTTTTTTCAATTTTAACAGTTGTAATTTTCTTCCGCCCATAAATAAATCCCAAGCAGGAACTATCCCTAAATCAGCTAAAAACTTATGAGAAGAAGATATGTTATACATATTAAATCCCAAATTGCCTGTAATTATAAATTTCGGGAGTAAATCTCTTCTAGCAACTTTTACGTCAATCCCGATCTTTTCCAGTTCAAGTTCTGATTTTATTTTATCAGGTCGTTTTTCAATTACATCAAATTTGATTTCTTTTGGCGGAATAAATGCAATATTTAAACTATCAAACTCAGCCCTTTCAATAGATTCAAAAGCTCTATCCGACAATAAAACCGATAACTGATTTTTTAATAAATCTTGTTTTTCCGATAGTTTTTGCAATTCTTCCTTCATATAGGTTAAATTCTTTTGAGCTTGTTCAATGTCAGAAAGGGTTGCTGTTCCAAGTTCATATTTTGTTTTATAAGAGTCTATAATTTTATTTTGCAATTCAATAAGTTCTTTTTGATAAGAAATCAATTTATCCGTTCTGATTAAATTGTAATAATCAACGGCAAAAGCTGATGAAATATAAATATACGAGGCTCTTTCATCTTGTTTTATCATCTCTAATTGTTTCTTTTTGGATTTTGTAATCAGATGATTTTTGCCCCAAATATCAATTTCATAATTCATTGTAAGAGGTAATAAATAATGGGTTTCTGCGTAATTTGGGATTTTGACTTCACCGAATAATTCATCTGATGAACTAAAAATTCTCCCGACATAACCTTGAAAACCGACATGCGGAAGCTCATTTGCGAACGACATTTTAACGATTCTGTTTCCTTCGTTGACTTTCAAAACAGCCGCTTTTAAGTCGTTGTTATTCTTGTAAACCTTAATTAAATTATCAACTAAAATATCGTCATTAAATTTTTGCCAAAAAACCATGTTCATATATTCTTGTTGCTGCTGTTGGCTTTGCAAGGCTAATCTGTCTGTAACGGCAAATGCTGGCATCGCAAACAAGCTAAGTATAAATATTAAAATTGCTATTCTTTTCATTTCGGGGCGTCTCCTCTTGTTATTATGATAACATAAAAATATTAAATGCAACTTGATTTATTATTTTTATGGGTTATTATAATAACTATGTTGAAGGAGATTTTTACAAACTTAATAGGTAATGCAATAGTAGCATCAGGCAGAGCTATAAAGGTCCATAATTTGGATTTATATGCAAAAAACGGATTTGAAATTACTCCAGAGCAGTACATGGTACTGAATATGATTGAGGATGATAATCCCCCGAGCCAAAATAAGTTATGCAAATTATTGTGTAAAGACAAATCTAATATGACACGCATAATATCTGTTTTGGAAGAAAAAGGTTTGATAACGAAAGAACAAACTCAAAAAAACAATGTTATCAAAATAACAGACAAAGGACGTATTTTAAGAGCCGAGATTACTCCTATTATGACAGAATCACGTAAAAATTACCTCAAAGACATAACACAAGACGAAATGTACACTTGTATTAAAGTATTAAACAAGATACAGGAAAATTTAGAGTTGGAGAGATAATACCCCTCACCCGAATTTCTAACTTTCAAAGCACAGCTTTTCAAGTTGAAATTCTGCCCTCTCCCTCAAGGGGCGAGGGAAAACAAAATGAAAGAAGGAATAACTATGCCGAAAAATAGCAGAAAAAGAAAAGAAGAAGATGTTTTTGAAAAAGAAGCAAAACTAAGACTAAACAAAAGAAGAATAAGGCACTTAAAAAAATATGCAAAGAAAAGAGTTTTAATACCGGCAGGCGTTGTTTTATTTTTTATTTTATTTGGTTTGCACGCATTTATTACATCATTGAGTTACCAATCAACTGATGATGCTTTTGTTGAAGGCAGATTTGTTCAGATAGCACCAAAAGTTTCAGGACAAGTCATTTCTTTAAAAGTAGACGATAACGATTATGTTAAAGAGGGGGATTTATTATTGGAAATTGATCCGTCCGATTTTGAAAATAAGGTTAAAGAGTTAGAAAGTGCCTTAAAAGAAGCAAAAGCCAATAAAAATGTTTCAACAAGTGATATTGATAAATCCAGTGCTAATTTAGCTGATGCAAATAAAAATTTAGAGTTTGCCCAAAAAGATTTTGAACGGTATTCAAAATTACGTGATAACGGGCTTTGCACAAAGCAAGAATACGATTCTGCCGAAACAAAATATAAACAAGCATTAGAAAAACATAATGCGACTCAGGCAATGTTAAAATCTTCAAAATCAAAAGATGATGCGACAGGTGCAAATATTGATAAAATAGAAGCACAGCTTGCTCAGGCAAAATTAGATTTATCATATACAAAGATTTATGCTCCACAAGACGGTTATGTTTCTGCCCGTTCTGTCGAAATGGGAAATTATGTAAATAAGGCTCAGCCTTTAATGAGTGTAGTTTCACCTAAAATATGGATTGTTGCAAACTTTAAAGAAACTCAAGTCGGTAAGATGAAAAAAGGTCAGCCCGTTACAATAAAAATTGACACTTACCCGAATAAAAAGTTTAAAGGTAAAGTTGATAGCATACAATTAGCATCAGGTGCAAAAGCAAGTTTGTTCCCGCCTGAAAATGCGGTCGGAAGTTATATAAAAGTTGTACAAAGAATTCCTGTAAAAATTGTGTTTGATGAAGATGTTTCTGACTATACAATAGCTCCGGGGATGAGCGTTGTGCCGAATGTAAAAATCAAATAGTTCCCTCACCCCGACCCTCTCCTGCAGGGCGAGGGTGTTAAAGAAGGTAAATAATGGAAATATTAAAAGAACAAATAAACCCTAAAAAAGCACCTTTGTGGCTGTTATCACTTGTTGTTGTAATGCCTACTTTCTTTGCATTCCTTGCAACAAGTTCATCTAATGCTGCACTAATGCATATAGCAGGTTCATTCGGCTCAACTGCAGACGAAGCAAAATGGGTTGTAACAAGCTATATGATTGCAAACGGAATATTTTTACCATTGACAGGGTGGTTAGAAAGGACGTTAGGCAGACTGAACTTTTTAAAAATATTTATTGCAATTTTTACTGTCGGTTCTGTCGTATGCTCTTTTGCCCCGAGCCTTCTGGTTTTGATTATAGGAAGAATTATTCAAGGAGTTGGCGGCGGGGTTTTAATGCCATTATCTCAATCAATATTGTTACAGGAATTTCCCAAAAATCGAAAAGGTGATGCTATGGCGATTTTTGTATTTTCGATTATGGTGTCGTCTATTATGGGACCAACTGTCGGCGGTTTATTAGTTGATAACTTTTCATGGCAATGGATATTTATAATTAATATTCCGATAGGAATTTTATCTTTAATTCTAATTCCGATGATAGTAAACGATACGACCAAAAGCAAGAAAAAAGAGAAAGTCGATTTTTTAGGTGTAGCATTTTTGATTTTATGGCTGTTTTCAATGCAGGTTGTCTTGGATAAAGGTCAGCAATATGGCTGGTTTGATTGTAGTTGGATATATTGGTTGTCTGTTTTTTCTTTAGCTATGATGTTTGCTTTTATAGTTTGGGAACTTGAAATAAAAGAACCTATTGTGAATTTAAGAGTATTTAAAAACTCAAATTTTGTTGTCGGAACGATTTTGGGTGTCGTATTAAATATGATGGTTTGTGCCACAATGATTTTACTTCCTCAATTTTTCCAAAGCCTGATGCATTATACTGCATCTGATACGGGAATTGCTCTTGCAACAAGAGTTTTTGCGGTTGTAATTTTGTTTTTTATAGGAAGAATTTGTGCATTGTATGATATCAGATATGTTATCGCAACGGGATTTTTAATAATGGGAGTATCTATTGCGCTGTGTGTTGATTTGAATTTAGCGGTAAATCCTGAATGGATAATTTTATCAAATATAATGTTTGGAATAGGCTCAGCTACCGCTCTTGTGCCAATCTCAGGGGTAGCGTTGGGAACTCTTGCAAAAGACGATATTCCATCAGGAGCAGGGATTCACAGTTTAACAAAATGCGTAACGGGTTCTGTTGCTACATCGCTTGCTTCCAGTTGGATAATCAGTTTATCTCAAGTTCATCAGAATTATTTAGTTAAGAATATGAGTGTTTATTCTTACAATTTTATGGCTCATTTTAATGCACTAAAATCTGCATTTTTACACAACGGAGAAGCTATTATTGCTGCTAAAAAAGCAAATATAGTGCTTTATAAACAGCTCCTTGTTCAATCAAAACTTATGGCAATATCTGACTTGTTTGCCCTTTGTGCGATTTTGACATTTTTGATGATTCCGCTTTCTGTGTTGTTGAAAGTTGAAAAGAAAATTGATAGCGATTAATTTGTTTAATTTCTTAAAGCAAAGGGCCGAAAGTTTTTGACTTTCGGCTCTGTTTTAAAATGGAGCTGGAGACGAGGCTCGAATACAAAAAACTTGTTTTTGTATCTTTTAATAATTTTCCGTAATCTATGATATTGTTTAATTTTAGACAATTTAACCTTTAATATCTTTTAGTAATTTTTAGGGTATATTCGTAGCGTTAGTCCCTTAATAGTCCCCTAAAACTTGAAAAATATTTGATTATTATTTTGCACGAAGTGCCACACCTATGCTATAATACAGGCATGGCAGACGTTATAAATCAAACAATGAAATTAAAAAGAGCTGATGGTAAAATTGTTGATGCAATATTTTATGATAATTCTGATATAAGCACTGTTGATATTTTAGATATTAAAACTTTAAAATTTGAGGGTAAAAAGACAAAAGATATAACAAAATTAGACATTAGAAATGCAGTATTTAAAGGTGAGGACAAACTATACTTGCAAAATAATAAATCCAAAATCGTTGCAGGTTTATCTAAAAAGCACCTTGGTAAAATTATTTCAACAGTATTTACCAAAGATAAAGAGGGTAAATACGGTTATCTGAAAAAAGAAATTATTTCAAATGTTGATAAAATATTCTTTTGGGCAATACCAATATTAAAACACTCTGAATTAAAGAAACCCTTGATATACAAAACTCAAATAATTCACAGATTTGCTTTACCACTCAAAATAGGTGGATTTGTTTTTCTTGTAATGATAACAGTAAAAGAAAGAAAAGATTTTAAAGAAATACTCATAGATGAATTTGCTATTTATGATTTATACTCTGAAGTTCAAACAAACAAAAAACCACTCGGCAGTCCCTCTACGGCTTCTGCTGAAATAAATTCAGTGACCTTCCGTAGCCATTACCGAATGGCTAATTATAGTTTAATCGATTTAGTTGAATTTGTCAAGTGCAGTATGACTAAAATTCAGTAATATCAGTATTTTATATAAATAATATATAATTAACTAATATTCAATTTAGCATAAAATTCATCCATTTTATTTGCAACTTTTGATTCTCTGCTTTTTATCAAATGTGAGTAGGTATTTAAAGTTATATTTTTATCTGCGTGTCCTAAGCGACCACTTACGGTTACAATATCTTCACCCTCAGAAATCAATAAGCTTGCATTCGTATGTCTAAGTTGATGAAATGTTATCTTAGGAAGATTGTATTTTTTCAAAAAATTAGTAAACCAACGATATGGAAAGTTTGGACTTATTGCACTTCCATCTTCATGTAAAAATACATAGGGCTCGTTCTTCCAAGCTGTTCCTAATTTTAATTAACTTTCTTTTTGTGAAAAATCTTGAAATATTTCATTCATGTTTGTCTAATCTGTAAATTTAGGAATTTCATCTTTGAATTTTAATTTTACTGTTGTAGGTAAGCTGTTAATATTTTTTGCAATTATTATTTCAGTTTTTTGCCTGCCTTTATCATATTCATAAGAAACATAGTATGCATCTCGATAGATAAACAGGATAATATCTGACATATATTCAAGACATTCTTTCAAATCTGCTAAAATAGGTTGTTTATTTTTCCTATTTTCCAAATTTCTTGATAATTGAGAGGCAAGAAATATTATACAGTTATTATCTTTTGCAATTCGTTTTATTTCAGAAAGTATAGTTTTTGTTGTAAGTGTTTCATTTTGATCGGGTATTAATTCTAAATAATCTAAAAAAATAACATCAGGTTTATAATTATAACCTTTTCCTTTTTTTATTGTTTCTGATATTTCAGCAACTGTTACTACTTCATCAGAAATAAATAAATTTGATTCTACTACATTTTCAATAAAATATTCAAAATTATCAGCAATTTTACTTCGCTCATTTTTATTTATATCTTCGTCCAAATTTAAAAGTTTTGAAATAGGAGTTTCTGTTGCACTGCAAAAAATTCTTTGTACTAATTGTTCTCTACTCATTCCAAAAGAGAAGTAAAAACAGGTTTTATTTTGTTTCAAAAGATTTAATAACATAGATATCATAAATGTAGTTTTACCCATGCAAGGTCGTGCACCAACAGTAATGACACAAGGTTTGCTTATTCCGTTAAGTGCACAGTCCAAATTTTTAAATCCTGTTTTTAAATCATTAAATTTCTTGTTTTTCATAATTTATTCTCCTAATAAATTTATAATTTCAAAATCGCCATTGTTGTTTCCTGTTAAAATACAGCCGTCACCAAGGTTAAATATATCCTCATAATCACCGCTATATAAAACTTCGCCTTTTTTATTTAGGACTTCTGCTTTAAAATCATGAGTTTCTGCGACTGCAATTCCACCTTCAAAATCCCGTGTAAGCCAATATTTTAAAGGTATTACAAGTTCACCTGTTTCATTTATATACCCTTTCATTTTTCGCTTATTAACGAAGTTCAATACTACATAAAATCCCTCATTAGGAAAAGCATTTATGTAATCAAATTCGTCAGAAAGTTGTTTATTTTTAAAATCTATCAGTATGTACTTATCATTTTGCTTTTTTGCAACTACGGTTTTATCATTACTTATAGCTAAACTTCTGTATTCTATTGGAATAACAAATTTGGCATTATTATCTATTAGCCCAACTAAGTCATCTTTGGCAATCAAATGATAGTCGGTTAATTCACAAAAATTTTGAAAATCTTCTTCATAATTGTCATATTCAAACGGAACAACAACATTGTTTTTTAAATCTATAAAGCCGTATTTATCATCTTTTTTGGCATAAATAATTTTATTTGCATAGCCCGAATCATCATATATAAATGGAATAATTAAATTATCATTATTGTCAATTATGCCCCACTTACCATTTTTCATAACTGAAACATACAATTTATTTTCATACTCAACAAAGAAACAGCTGCCGTTTTCCGGAAATTCATATTTATAAGGTATAATCAACTCATTTTGCTTATTAATAAAACCCCATTTGCCATCTTTATATACTCCAGCAAGTCCATTAGAGAATGAGGCATAATTTTCATATTGAGGTTTTATAAATTCATTACCGTACGCATCCATAAATCCCCAAAGACCATTCTTTTTGATTGCAAAAGCACCATCTTCAATACCCCTTTCATAATTTTCAATATTGTGTAAAACTTCATAGGTAAGATCAGGATTAACTTTGACAATAATATTCTTTTCTTTGCTTTTGTTCTTATCCCAAGTTGTTACACTAAGATGAAAGATATCTTCAACTTCTTTACTTAATTGTTCAACATGCAAAGCTTCTGTACTTTCAAAGTGTGCAACAAGTTTATGTTTTTTATTTAAAAAGAAATATTCGTGATAAAGTTTTGTTCCACGACCTTCATGGTCACAGAATATACTTATTAATCCATTTGATGTTGATACTATTGAAACATTTTTAAATTTCATGAATTACTCCTAATCTGTTATTTCTGAATGAATTTCTGTTATATCTTTTGTTTTTTGGTTTTTAATGTACAGTGATTTACAAAAGCTGTGAGAGTAGCTTATCAGTTCAAATTCATTTTCTTGGGTATTTCCAAAAAATTTTGCCAATGCAAGAACTTCTTCTTTTGTAATTTTTATTTTTTTGACTAATCTTTTATGCCCTTCAATTTTTTCATAATCGTAATATGGCAGATTTTCTGCGACTTCAAC
>DFEL01000006.1 GCA_002369055.1 Cyanobacteria bacterium UBA3803 | reverse complement strand
CATTAATTTTTTTGTATTCATTATTTTTCGCTGTAAAAAAGAATATTTTGAGGTGGCAATAATGAATTTGATTGTGTCAAGCATAGATTATATATTAAATTGGGGACGCTCAAATTCAGTTTGGCCGTTTACGTTTGCAACATCTTGCTGCGGAATTGAAATGATGCAGACCAGTGCAAGTAACTACGATATTGCAAGATTTGGTTCAGAAGTTTTTAGGGCATCCCCAAGACAAGCAGATTTATTAATTTGTGCAGGTACTATTACTCACAAAATAGCTCCGGCAGTTTTAAAATTATATAAACAAATTGCAGAACCAAAATATGTTATTGCAATGGGTGCCTGTGCTTGTGGCGGAGGCATGTTTGCAGATGATTCTTATTCTGTTGTTAA
This sequence comes from Cyanobacteria bacterium UBA3803, assembly GCA_002369055.1. Classification (GTDB taxonomy): domain Bacteria; phylum Cyanobacteriota; class Vampirovibrionia; order Gastranaerophilales; family Gastranaerophilaceae; genus UBA6984. The sequence goes on along the minus strand of DFEL01000006.1, from coordinate 3,882 downwards.
AGGTATAGATAAAATTATTCCTGTTGATATTTATTTGCCCATGTGTCCACCAAAGCCTGAAGCATTATTGGACTCTATTATTAAGTTGCAAAAAAATATTAGAAAAGAATCATTACTAGATCGTGAAAAATTTGTTTCAAAACATTGTTCTATGCTTAAAGAACAAGATGAGTTATTGGTTGATATTAATGATTTAAATATTTCGTATTGGGGTGTTAGTGAGAATGTTTGATACTTCAATTTTGTGTGATAAATTTTGTGTTGATATTATGGAAAATAAAATTGTTGTTAGAGATAATTTTATTGAAGTTATTGAATTTTTAAAGAATACACCGGAATATAGCTTTGATGTTTTGAGTTCAATTGTTGCTGTCGACCTTGTTGATAAAATTGAATTGATATATCAGTTATATTCAACTCAAACGCAGCAAATGTGTCAAGTTTCTTATTATTGCGAAAATTTTATAGCTCAAAGTATTGTATCAGTTTATAAATCAGCGTATTTTGAAGAATGTGAAATTTTTGATATGTTTGGTGTTAAATTTGAAAATAATAATAATTTAAAAAGATTGTATATGCCTGAATCATGGATTGGTCATCCAATGCTTAAATCTTACAAATTAAATGATGAAAGGTTGGCTTGGAATGAGTAATATTATGAAAATTAATATAGGGCCGCAACATCCGTCTACACACGGAGTTTTAAGATTGATTACAGAATTGGACGGTGAAGAAATTATTTCAATTGAGCCTGTTGTTGGTTATTTACACAGAGGCTTAGAAAAATTGGCAGAAAATCGCTCTTATTTGCAGTATTTACCTATGGTTGACAGAATAGATTATTTAGGCGGATTTTTTACTTCTTATGCGTACTGCAATTGTGTTGAGCATCTTTTAAATTGTGTTGTTCCAAAGAGAGCAGAATATATAAGAGTATTATGCATGGAACTAAACAGAATAGCATCACATTTGTTGTGGTTAGGTACATTTATGCTTGACTTAGGTGCTTCATCTCCATTGTTCTACTGTTTTCGTGACAGAGAAATTATTTTGTCATTGTTTGAAGAACTTACAGGTCAAAGAATGATGTATAATTACTTTGTTTTTGGTGGTGTTAGATTTGATGTTACTAATGAATGGTTAAATAAAGTTTCTGATTTTATAGTAAAATTTCCTCAATGTATTTCAGATTATGAAAAGATTATTACAAAAAACCCCATATTTACTGATAGAACCGTTAATAAAGGCATATTAAGTAAAAATGTAGCCTTACAGTATTCCGTGACAGGTCCAAATTTGAGGGCAAGCGGAATGGATTTAGATTTTAGGAAATCAAATCCATATTCTGTATATGATAAACTGGATTTTGTTCCTGCGGTAAATCACTTGTGCGATTCTTACGGTAGATATTTAGTCAGAATTGCTGAAATGAAATCATCTGTTGATATAGTAAAACAGGTTGTAAGGTATTTAAAAGAAAATAATGGTGATATTTCTGCAAATATTAAGGCTATAAATTTAAAAGTTCAAGAAGGTGAATATACATCTTACGTTGAATCTTCAAGGGGTTTATTATGTTGTTATTTAAGGGCAGATGGCTCAGGTAAACCGTATCGTGTAAAATGGCGTACAGGCTCTTATTATGCTGTTCAAGTTCTTCCGCAGATTGCCAAAAATGTAAATTATAATGACTTAATTGCCATATTTGGTTCTTTGGATGTTATCATGCCGGAGGTTGATAAGTAATGAATTATTTATATTTTTGGTACATTCAATTTTTACAAAATTATAATATTCCAAAATTATTCGGGGATATAACATTTCCGTTGCTTCCTTTTTGTATAATTGCAGGAATGATAATTTTATTTGTTCTAGTGCTTGTTCTTATGGAAAGAAAAGTATTAGGTTTGTTTACCCAAAGAAAAGGTCCTAACAGAGTTGGTATTTGGGGAATTTTGCAAACGGTTGCTGATGCGATTAAAATTTTATGTAAACAAAATATTGATGTGCAAGGCTCAGATAAGTTTTTGTTTAATGTAGCACCAATTCTTGTTTTTGTGCCTGTTATGATTTTATGGGGCATTATTCCTTATTCTACTGAATTTACGTTTATGAATTTTTCTGTAAGTGCCTTGTTGTATATTTCAATTGCAGTTTTACCAGTAATTGCAATTATTCTTGCGGGATATTCAAGTAATAATAAATATTCTTTAATAGGTGCTATTCGCTCAGGTGCTCAGATTATAAGTTATGAATTACCTATAATGTTTGTATTGCTTTCGATTGCAGTTTTATCGTCTTCTGTTAATTTAAAAGATATTGTATTTTCCCAACTGAATTCTTATTCCGTTCTTGGTTGGCATTTTATACCTTGTTTTTTGGGCTTTTTAATAATGTTTATTTGTATATTGGCTGAATTAAACAGATGTCCTTTCGATTTACCTGAGGCAGAAAGTGAGCTTGTTGCTGGATATAATACAGAATATTCAGGCATGAGATTTGCATTATTCTTTTTGGCTGAGTATGCAAATTTATTTGTCATGAGTGCCTTTTTGGTAATCTTGTTTTTTGGTGGATTTTTACCTGTAACTTTTAAATATATTTCAGAATATATATTTTCAGATAGTCAATTTTTGCAGGTATTTATATATTTTGAACAGGTATTTTGGTTAATTTTAAAATCTTTTCTATTGATATTTGTGATTATGCTGGTAAGAGCGACTTTACCAAGATTGTCGGTTAAATCATTAATGCAATTTTCTTGGTTTGTTTTATTACCGCTTTCTATGCTGAATTTTATATTAATTGCAGTTATTAAATTTTGTGTCGGTGGAGGTAATTTATGATTAAAATTTTTAGAAAAATTTTATCTCTTATACAAGGACATATAACTGTATTTAAACATTCTTTTAAAAAGCGTGTTACTCTTGAATATCCTGAGGTTAAACCTGTTATTCCTGAGCGTTTTAGAGGAAAACCTGATTGGTACGGAAACAAATGTATCGGATGTAAATTATGTGAAAAAGTATGTCCTGCTTTTGCGGTGACTGTTGATAAACTAAATGATAATATTAATTTTAAAATTGATTTGTCAAAGTGTATTTTGTGCGGTAATTGTATGTATAATTGTCCGAAATCCGCAATTAAACTTACGTCTGATTTTGAGTTGGCTACTGACTTAAAGGAAAACTTAATAGTTAATAAAAATAGTAAGGATGAGTTATATGAATGAAGTTGAAATTATAAAAAGTATAACATTTTTTGGATTTTCATTCTTGGTAATATTATTTTCAATATTATCTGTTTTTGCTTCTAAAATTATATATTCTTTGCTATTTGCTGTGATAACGTTCTTTAGTGCTGCGGGAATTTTCTTTTCTCTTGGTGCTGATTATAATGCAGTTGTCCAAATTGCAATTTATGGTGTTGCAGTTCCTGTTATTTTTCTATTTGCAATAATGTTTACTTCAAGAAGTGAAAACAGAACTGTAAATATTTCTTTTAAACCAAGATTTTTTATAGGATTTTTATCTGCTTCGCTATTATTGATTGTATTATGGTATTTTGCAGAGTTTGCGGCACACTTAAATCCGAAAGTTATGTCATTTTTCACTCTTAAATTGAATGATTTTTGTGATTATAATTCTATACTTAGTATTGCAAAAGGTATTTATATTAATTATCAAGTTTCATTTATTGCAATTTCTATTATAGTTTTAACTGTTATTATTGGAATTTCTGTTTTAAATGTAATAAAGGAGAAATATCGTGGTTGAGAGTATTTTTAACATTAGTTTATATCATTATCTTTTATTTGCATTAATTTTATTTATGATTGGAATTTTAGGTACTATTATTTCAAAAAATATAATAAAAATTTTG
>DFEL01000094.1 GCA_002369055.1 Cyanobacteria bacterium UBA3803 | reverse complement strand
GGTTGAATAAATAAGGCATAACAAAGGCGGATTTTTCATAAAAATCCGCCTTTTATTTTATATTTTTAAATATTGTGCATTTTGTCAAAAATTTCTTTTTTCTGTATCCAAATTTCCATTCCAAGTTCGTTTGCTTTATCCAGCAAAGCCTGTTTTAGTTCCTTAAATGTGCTTGTAGAATTTGATATATCTCCCAGCAAAAACATTACAAATTGACCTTGCATCAAAGTTTGCTTGATATCTTCAATGTTTACGTTAAATTCTGTCAAAACTGTTGTAAATTTCATTACAATCCCTACTTGGTCTTGTCCTGATATTGTCACTATGATTTTTTGTCCGTCCATAATTCACCTTGTTTAAATCTGTAACTTATGATAAAATGATAACACAAAATATCGGGAGTTTTAATGAAAATTTTAGTTGTTGATGATAATGCCACTAATTTAAAAATTTTGTCTATGCTTTTGTCAAAAGACGGTTATGATGTAAAAACCGCAAATTCAAAAGATAGTGCAATTGATAAAATGTCAAATTCAATTGACTTGGTTGTTATTGATGCAACGGATACAAAAGGTTATGAAACTTGTAAGGCTATTAAAACTATTAATGAATATAAAAATACTCCTATAATTCTTATTTCAAGAGAATCAAGAACTGATGATATTGTAAAAGCATTTGCTTCAGGTGCAAGTGATTATATTTCTGCACCATTTAAGCCTGAGGATGTCAGAAATCACGTCAAAACTCAACTTGAATTAAAAAAATTACAAAATAATTCTGATGTTCAAAAAATTACTGATTCTCAAATTGAACAAATTTTTTCACTTGCTCAATCTGCCCAATCAAAAGATGATGATTCCGGAAAGCACTTGGAACGTATAAAGAAATATTGTGTTGTGCTTGCAAAAGAACTTACAAAACCTGTTTATAAGCAAACAATAACTCCTGAGTTTATCAAAAATATTGAACTTGCTTCACCTTTGCACGATATCGGAAAAGTCGGTATTCCCGATGAAATAGTTTTAAAACCTGATAAACTGACTGATGAAGAATTTGAGCAAATGAAACAGCATACTATCATCGGATACAATATGCTTAAAGATGTTTATGAACAATTTGACGGAAACAATTTTATCAAAATGGCAATGAATATTGCTCGCTATCATCACGAAAGATATGACGGATTGGGGTATCCTGACGGATTGAAAAAGCAGGAGATTCCGCTTGAGGCTCGTATTATGGCTGTTGCAGATGTATATGATGCTCTAAGATGTCAAAAACCATATCACGATTCACTCTCTCACGAAAAAAGTTTTGAAGTTATTAAAGGCGGTAGAGAACTCCAGTTTGATTATTTAATCGTTAAAGCACTCAAAAAAGTTCACAGAGACTTTGAAAAAATTTGGGATGAATTACCGGATTAAAATTTTTTGCAAATATGTACGTGTTTTCAGCGGATAACACTCAAACTGTCATAATAAAATTTTTAATCACTTTCTTTATCCAGTTTTGCAAACCATTTTTTATTAAACGCATAAGCGATATTGTGTCGTTTTGCATATTCGCATAAATCCCGTTTGATTTCAGGTGCTAAAAAGTACATTGTTATAATATTAGGCACTGACATTGAAATCATCATTGCATCCGTAATATTAATTACGGAACGCAAGTTCATAACAGAGCCGATTATAACAAATCCGCAATATGCAAGTTGGAAAATAATAGTTCTTTTATAACCTTCACCGAATAAAAAGTTCCACGCTTTTTGTCCGTAATAAGCCCAAGAAATTAATGTTGATAGTCCGAATAAAACTACAACAACAGCCAAAATGTAAGGGAAGAATGAAATTACGGAAGAAAATGCTTTAGAAGTCATTTGAATACCTGTAATACTTCCTTGAACAACGTGATAATTATCCGTAATTGTTATTACAAAAGCAGTTAATAAGCACAACATACCTGTTAAAAAAGGTTCAATAAGCGATACAAAACCTTGAGAAACAGGTTCGTTAGTCTTAACCGTAGCATAAGCAATAGGTGCAGAACCTGTACCTGCTTCATTGCATTGGACAGAACGTCTTAAACCCATAATAATTGTACCAAATATGCCACCCGCAACTGCTTCAGGGAAAAAAGCCTGCTTTACGATGATTGCAATTGCATGAGGAATGTGCATAATATTTGCTAAAATTACAATAATTCCTGAAATTATATACAAAGCACACATAAACGGAACAACTTTTTCAGTAACTTTTGCAATCCCTTTAATACCACCAACGATAATCAAAGCAACAATAATGGCAACAGTTAAACCAATAATCCAATTTTGTCCGTAAAGAATGCTGTTTTCACCACCTGTAATATTGACTATTTGTTGAGTTGCTTGATTGATTTGAATCATATTACCGCCTGTAATACCTCCAAAAATACATAACCAAGCAAATATTACAGATAAAGGCTGACCAAGCCAGCGTAATTTCTTACGTGTTAAACCGTGTGCCATATAGTGCATCGGACCGCCTGATATTGAACCGTCAAGGTTAAATCTTCTATATTTTACTGCCAGAGATGCTTCTACAAATTTTAAAGACATTCCGAAAATTGAGCCGATAAAAATCCAAAATGCTGCACCCGGCCCACCTAAAGAAATAGCAATAGCAACTCCTGCAATACTTCCTAAACCAATTGTTCCTGATAATGCCGTTGCCAATGCTTGAAATGATGAAACTTCTCCGTTATTGTCATCTTTTTCTGTTGGTTTTCTCAATATGTCAATAGCATGTTTAAAACCCCAAATTGCAATGCCTCTGAGGTATAACGTGAAAAATATTCCTGCGAATAAAATCCAGAAGATTATTATTGGGACATCTGTTCCACATATAGATATAGGGAAGAATATCCAGCCTGCAATTTTATCCGAAATTGGTGCTACATATTTATCAAGTGTTGCATCAATACTAAAGGCATAGCATTGTTGTTGTAATGCCACTAATACCACTAATATAGAAAACAAAATTTTATACATTAAAATCCTAACTTCCTTTGTAAAATAAGCAAAATGCTTGCGTACTATAATTATAGCAAAAAGATAGTCGTTACTTTTATCCTTTATATAATCTTTAATATATTTTCCAAATATTTTTCGGCACAATGTGCGGAATTATAGCAAATAACAGTGTTGTAACAATTTCGTAATATATTTTCTATCTGTTGTTCATTTAAATCTGAAATTTTATTTAAAACTTTTTTAATATCATTTTGTGTTGGTCTTATTAAAAAACCGTTTTCTTCGTTTTTAATTATTCCGTCAATACCTTCATTTGTAATTCCAACAGTAATGCATCCGCAAGTCATAGCCTCTAAATACACCATACCAAAAGTTTCATTTACGCTGGGTAAAATAAAAATATCTGCATTTTTCATTTCTTCAATAACTTTTGATTTTTCTAAATAACCGGTAAATTTAATATTTTTACTTGCAATTTTTTGTAATTTATTAAATTCTTTTCCTCCACCTATTACGGTGAGATTATATTTTTGTTCTTCGTTAATTACACGTATTAGTTTGTCGATATTTTTACGTTTAATTAAATTAGCACAAGTCAAAATATTTTTTCGTGGATTGTTTGTCCGAAGTATAGGTTCAAAATCCGTTCCGCTTTCACATAAAAAAGTTTTTTGGGCATATTGCGGATAAAGTTTTAAAAATTTGTTTTTCAAAACTTGACTTCTGCACGCAATTCCGTCAGCATTTTGATACGCTTTTTCCATTTGTGATTTAAAATAAACGGAATATATCGGATTAGTTAAAACTTCTATATCCGAAACGTGAACCGCACAAATTTTTTTGCCCTTCAATTTGTTTGAAAAAATTATTCCTGACGGCATGTGTGCAACTATTACATCGTAATCAAACTTTGGAAGTTTTTTTGTTACATCAAACAAAAACGGTGTATGATAATTTACATTATAAACACTGCCATATTCACCTGTTTTGTAAAAAGGCTTTTTTCTAAAGAAAGAATTTAACAAAAAGTTAGGCTTTAGTATACTGACCGTATGCCCCATATTCTCCCATTCTTTAACAAAATTATAAAGCGTTTTTGGAGTGTATTTTTCAGTTTCTTTTACAGGGTATAAATCAGTAACAAAAAGAATTTTCATAGAAAAATTCTATCACAAACTTAATTATCAGGTGTAAATTCTAAAATATCGTTAGGTGTACATTCCAAATAATTGCAAAGTTTATCAAGCTTTTCAAATTCAATACTTTTTATTTGATTATGATAAATTCTTTGGATAGTTGGATATCCAATATTAGTCATTCTGGCGATTTCTGACATTTTAATTCTTTTTCTACCCATTATTTCAGATAATTTATTTTTAATCATAAAGATTATTTTATTATATTTATCTGTAAGGTTGTATTTTATTCGCTAATCGTATATAATATTCGCATAGAGAATATTATTAGAAATAAAACTTAAAGGAGTGGTAAAAATGGCACAATTAGAAATGGTAAAAGATAAAGCAATTGAAGCATTATTCAGTGAAATGCTCGGAGATTATAGAGAATATTTGAGCAGTTTAAAGGTTATTGCAAATTCGGCGGAAAATGATTATACAGGTTTGGAACAAGAGGATTTTGCAAATTCTATAAATATAATTGTAAGAAAAATGGAAAAAACTAACAGAATGTTAGATAAATGTTTTGAACTTACGATGTCAAAATGTGTTTTTAATTCAGACAAATAATTAAAGGATACGCTTAAAAATATTATGACAAAATAGTAAAACTTTCTTGCCAAGAGGATGTTTTTAAAGTACGATTTAGTTAATGGTCAACGAACAAAAAAAATTATCAATAGCATTCTATTGGCACATGCATCAGCCGTCTTACAAATTAAATCAAGACAGTGATTATTTGTTGCCTTGGGTTAGAATGCATGCAGTTAAAGATTATTTGGACATGGTGCTTTTAATGAATGAGTTTCCAAAGCTCAAATTAAATTTCAACCTTGTGCCAATGCTTTTACAATCTCTTATTGACTATGGTGAAAATAATTATCAAGATGTTCATTCTCGCTTAACGACAACACCTGTTGAAGATTTGACGGATGATGATAAAAAATTTATTTTAACAAACTTTTTTGATGCTAATTTTAGTTCAATGATTTCGCATCACGAAGAATATCGACAATTGTACGAAAAAAGGGTTTACAAAAATATTTATGATATAGAAGAATATTCAAATCAAGAGTATTCTGATATTATGGCTTGGTTTAATTTGGCATGGTTTGACCCAATATATGCCAATATCTATCCGGAATTAAAAGAACTGGCTGAAAAGGGTTCAGGCTTTACTCTTGAAGACAGAAAGACGATTTTAAAATATCAATATGAAATTATAAGACAAATAATTCCGACATATAAAAACTACATGGATGCGGGTAAAATTGAAATTACTACAAGTCCTATGTATCATCCGATTTTGCCTATTTTGCTGGATATAAAATGTGCTCACAGAAATATTGCAAATCCGGAAGTTTTGCCGTCTAACTTAAAAATGGCAAAAGATGCTATTGCTCAGACAAAAATGGCATTAGATACAATGGAAGAAATTTTTGGAAAACGTCCTAAAGGTATTTGGCCTCCTGAGCATTGTGTCAGTTCAAAAACAATGGAAATGCTGTCAGATTTAGGTGTTGAATGGACTATTGCGGATGAAGGTATTTTGGCAAATTCGATTAACTTTGAATTTGTAAGAGATTTTAAAGGACATTTGGCTGATCCGTATCATTTATTAAAGCCTTATGAATATACGGCAAGGAATAATTCAAAAATTAATATGATTTTCAGAGATTCAATGATACCAAATCTTATAAGTTTTGAATATCCGAATGTTGATACTCAAAAAGCGGCAAATGATTTATATGACAGAATAAAAGTTATTCAAAGTAAAATTTTTGCATCTCCTGATGATTCTCATTTACTTACTATTGCATTAGACGGTGAAAATTCTTGGGAAAATTACGTTGATGACGGTTCTAACTTTTTGCGTGCTATATATCAACTTATTGAAAACGATGATACTCTCGAAACAGTTTTAATAAGTGATTATCTTGAAAAAGATAAAAATATAAAAAAACTTTCAAAATTATACTCAGGTTCTTGGATAAACAGAAATTTTCAGCTTTGGATAGGCGAACCAACTAAAAATCAGGCTTGGAATGCTTTAAAAAAAGTAAGAGATGATTTTATGCAATTTGTTGCAAAAAATCCTGCTCATCCAAATATTGATAAAGCACGCCATGAAATATATATAGCGGAAGGCAGTGATTGGTTTTGGTGGTATGGTGAGCCTAATAATTCCGGTCAAGACCATGTGTTTGATTATTTATTCAGAGAGCATTTGAAAAATGTATATAAATTGTTAGAAATAGAAGTTCCGCAATATTTAAATGTTCCTATTTCAATGCCAAACAGCCCTTCAAGTTTGCCGACGGCTGCTATAACTCCGTCGATGGACGGTCAGGATAAAATTGATGATGAATGGTTAAATGCAGGTATTATTTCGCTTTCTGAAAATTCTTATTCTGAGGATATAAATCTTTTTGATAAAATTAAATTTGGGTTTGACAAGGATAATATATATTTAAGATTTTATATTGACAACGAAATAAAGGAAAATAATACTCAAGCTGTCAGACAAATGTTTATTTATCTTAGAAATCGCTCTAAATTGCAAAATCTTTCTCATATAAGATTAATAAGTAAAACTGAAGATATTTATCAACTTTTGAGAGAAAAATTTGGTGCCGAAATTAAAATTTCATTTGTAAACGGCATGCTAAGACCTTTACAATTTTCAAAATCTATGGCGAATGGCTTATGGTGTATGCAAAATAACGAACAAATTAAAGTTGCTTATGATAGCGTAATAGATATAAGTATTCCATTTGACGTTATTGATGTTGCGGAAGGTGAAATGGTGGAATTTTTCTTTGCACCCGCAGATTCAGGCATCATAGAAAGTGCAATTCCGCAAGAATTGCTTTTAACAATGCAAAGACCAAAACAACTTGTTTATCAATAAATAATCTGAATGTAAACGGTTCTTGTTCTGGCTTTGTTATCAAAGTCTATTAATACGACTTGCTGCCAAGTTCCAAGTTGTAATGCACCGTCTATAAGCGGAATTGATAGCGAATTACCCATAATAGCTGCTCTTACGTGTGCATAACCATTTCCGTCATGCCAGGTTTCGTCATGATGATATTCAATATTTTGTGGGGCAATGCGTTCCAACGCTTCAGGTAAATCGACAAGAAGTCCCGGTTCAAATTCTATTGTAGTTAATGATGCCGTACTGCCCGAAACATAACAAATAACGGACGCATCTTTTAAAGAGTGCATATATACAGCATTTTGAATATTCTTTGTTACATCTATAATATCCGTAAAACCGTTTGTGTGTATCTGAAATTTCTCGTTTATTACAGGCATGAAAATCTCCTTGTTATATATTAATAAAAAAAAATTGTGAGAATTAAAATCACAATTTTTAAATTTTATCACATATTTTTACAATTACATGTGTAACAAAAAAAGGGCAACCGAAGGTTGCCCGAGAATTTTATAATTCAAATAGCGAGTGTA
>DFEL01000098.1 GCA_002369055.1 Cyanobacteria bacterium UBA3803 | reverse complement strand
AACTTAGAGATTACACTAAAAGTTGGATTGTAATTGACGAAACACACGATAAAAAATATACAGAAAAATTATATAAAGTTGTAAATGAATCAAAGTATGACGACTTTTTGATTAATGATAACAGCATTAATATAAAAGACTTTTGGGATATTAACAAATATATCAGCACACGTAAAAATACAATTTTATTCCCGCTTATGAAAGGCGAAACACCTTATGGCTTGATTGAACTTGTTATTAACCTTACAATATCTGATATTTTGACAATTGACTTTTTTAAAGCACTGATTATTGCAGCATATCAAGTTTCTTTAAAGATTCAAAACAAAGTTCTTGCCGATAAAATGCAAGCAAACATTGATTTTTATGATTCAATGAAAAATATTGCTAAAATTATTGAAACTCAGTATGATTTGAATTATATTATTCCTTTGATAGGTGAGTTGATAGATAAATTTATTTCAGACCACTTGATTTATATTTTCTTAAATAAAAATGATAACTTTAATCTTGTATGGCCATCAGATTGCCGTGATACAAGAATTTTGGAAATGGTTAATAATCTGAATGGAGATACTCAATATATTCTTGCTGATGACAATAAAATGGGTTTATTTCCTTTAGTAGCGGCAGATTCTTCAATATTGGGATGTATCGTTGCTCACAGCCATGTAGATAGATTAAGTCAACGTGAAATAGATTATATAGACCAATTGACAAAACAATCTTCAATTACAATTCAACGTGCGAATATGTATGCTGAAAACTTACAATATGCTACGCTGGATGCTTTAACAGGATTAAATAACAGACGTCAATTTGAAGTTCGTTTAAAACAGGAAGTTGCTGCCGCAAAACGCCAACAACGTCCTTTATGTGCAATTATGATGGATATAGACTTTTTCAAAAAAGTTAATGATAATTACGGTCATGCTGTTGGTGATGAAGTGCTGAAGAATGTTGCCGAAATTATTAAGCAGAGCCTTAGAGAATCTGATATTCCATCTCGATATGGTGGTGAAGAATTTGCTATTTTGCTTCCGTACACAAGACTTGAAGAAGCCGGAAGTGTTGCTCAGCGTTTGAGAGGAAATGTTGAAGCTAAGCATGTTGATTTAACGCACGTTAAGGATGCAAAGATTAGTGAAATTCAAGTTACTGTGAGTGTCGGTGTTTATGAGTACAAAGAAGGTGATGAACCTCAACAATTGTATACAAAAGCCGATAAAGCACTTTACTATGCAAAAGAACACGGCAGAAATAAGGTTATTATAAACAGAGGATAGTATGAAGACTTTTTCAGTCATTTGTCATTCACTAAAAGATACATCGCTTTTAGCTAAAAATTTTGCAAAGTTATTAGATGACGGTTGTTTTGTAAATTTATTCGGCGAAATTGGAGCTGGTAAAACCGCATTTGTTAAACTTGTTGCTGAACAAATGGGAATAAAAGAACATGTTACAAGTCCCAGTTTTGTTATTTTAAATGAATATCACACCGGTAAAATTCCGGTATATCATTTTGATTTATATCGTCTTGAAAATGTTGGCATCAAAACAATTTGTGATGAATTGAGAGAATATTCTGAAGGTAGAGTTTTAACTTTTGTAGAATGGGCTGAATTTTCTCAAAATGAAATCCCTTTTAATAGAATTGAAATTAACGTTACGTATGAGGCAGAGGAAGCAAGAAAATATTTATTTACATCATACGGAGCAAAAGAGGACAAGATAATTGAGGAATTAAAAAAATGTTATTAGCATTTGATACTTGCTTAGATAGAACTTACGTGGCAATAGGAGAGAATGGTTGTGTTAAAGATTCTGCGATTATCGAAAATCAGGGAAGTACTTACCATTCTGCTTTTTTGATATCTACAATAAAAAATCTTTTGGTTAAAAATAATTTGAAGCCAAAAGATATATCAGGAGTGGCAACAGATGTCGGACCCGGTAGTTTTACAGGTATTAGAGCGTGCATGACGGTTGCTAAGGTTATGGCTCAAGAACTTAATGTAAAGACTTATGGTATTTCTTCACTAGAAATATTGTCAAATTTAAAAAATTGTGATGAAAAAACTTTAGTTATACTGGATGCAAGAAAAAATATGGCATACGTTTGGGATGATGAAGTCTTAGGTGCTATTGCAATAGACGATGTAAAGGAAATGATTATTGCAGATAAATATTCAGTTATATGTGATGAGTCTATGTATGAAATATTTTCTCAATTAACTTCTAAAATAATCCCTTATACAAAATTAGAGCATAATTTTGCAGAAATTTTAATAAAACTTGCAGATAAAAAACAAGCAGGTGATTGGAAAACATTAAAGCCTCTTTATATTCAACCACCGCCTGTTTTTAAATAGGGAACAGCGAGTAAAAATATTATTTTTACATTCCGCTAAGCATTGCTTTATCAAGTTTGTTTCTGTAAAAATCAGTATTAATATTTAATTTTTTACCGATTTCAAGCAGAGTTTCTATGAATTCTCTGTCGTCTTTATCTTTTACATCTTTAATGTTTTCGATGAAGTCGCCAAGTTCGTGAAAAATTCTGTTAAAGTATGTATTTTGTGCTTCTTTAATATCTACCTCTAAATCGAGTTTTTCTATGAAGTCAAAAATTTCTAATATTACTTCTGCCTGATGAATTTCAATGCTGTTAGCAAGTCTGTTGATATTTTGAAGTAACTTGTGGCTGAACATTTTTGATGTTGGCTTTTTATCAATAGTTACTCCTATTTTTTTTGCTTCAAATGATATATCTGCTGCTTTTTGTATTATTTCCGAATCAAGATATGATTTTGATTCGTTCATCAAACTATTGAATTCTCTTGCCAGTGCGTAGCCTGCTGCGAGTTTAAATTCGTCAGGTACACTTAAACCCAGAGTTTGCATTTGATATATTGATGCTTTGCCTTCATTATATAAATCTTCATAAGTTTGAGCAAATTTATCCATTTTATCTTGAAGTAAGATTTGAAGTATTTTGCGTCTTTCTTCAATGAAAATATCCTTCAAGGTAAAGTATTCTTTTCCAAAATATTCGTCAATTGCTCTTATAATTTCCGTTAGCGGATTTATTAAGAAGTTTTTAACAAGTTCTTTTTGTATTCTTGTATATTCTGCTTCATTTGAAAAATCTTTTATTGCACAATGGAAATCACCACCTTGATATTGCATTAATACAAATACAAGATTTGATTTTTCAAGTGTGATTTTTGAAGAAATTTCTATGTTTCCTATAACAAAGTTAGCGTTTCCTTTTTCTACTTTTTTGTAGGAATTTTTCTTGATTTTGTAGCAATAAACATCTTCTTCGTCATTAAAATCTTGATATAAAGATGAAATAGCCCATAGAGAAGCAATTTGTTTTGGTGTAACTACGGAAGGTTTTACAAATCTTTCGTAAATATCTTTGCCGTTACCATATTCTTTAAAATTACTTTGAGCATTGCTTAAAATATCTAAAAATTTATTTTCAAGATTTTTATTTGTGAAGTGTGCAGCAAGTTGCATTGCTCTTGCCGCATATTTCATTATTTGAGTTGTTTCAATGCCTGATATTTCAGAGAAGAACCATCCGCAACTTGTATACATAAGCATTGCTTGTCTTTGAATTTCAAGTAATTCCATGCCTTTAACTTTTTCTTCGTCTGATAATCCTTCTATAAAATTGTCATTTTGGAATTTTTTAATAACTCTTTCTGCACGATTTAGAATTACGTCGATGTATTTGTTTCTTACATCCCAACAATCGTATTTAAAATATTTTTTGCCTTCATTTTCAAATATTGTACTTAATTCATCTCTAAGATAATCCAGTGCTTCTCTTAAAGGTTTTCTCCATTTTTGATTCCAACCGGGATGACCTCCTGTTGAACAGCCGCAATCTTCTTTCCAACGACCTACACCGTGAAAACAACTCCAGGAAGAAGCCTGTTTTATCTCTACTTCCCAGTCGCTTCTGTTATTTTCAAGATATTCACCATAATTTGTTAATATAAAACCTTCATCTTCTGCCTTAATTTTTAATACATAAGCCAGAGCCATATCTCCAAATTTTGTATGGTGTCCGTAACTTTCACCGTCAGTTGCTATATTTATCAGCTGATTAAAGTCTCTGCCGCCGGAAATACCTTCTTTTAGTCTTCTGATAAACTTGTTTCCGTCTTTTAACAATTCATCAAACGCAACTGATTTTGATATTGCACCGTCATAGAAAAATAAGTCAATATATTTTCCCGGTGCAGATTTTATATAATATCTGTATGAGCGAGCAGGGTCAATATTTCCCCAGCTTACATCCTGCCAGTTTGATTCGGGTATTCTTTTTACTCGCTGTGCTTGGTAAGGTGATAAAATAGTAAATTTTATGCCGTTTTCAACTAAAACTCTTAATGTGTCATCGTCAACAGCCGTTTCTGCCAACCACATTCCTTCAGGTTGCCTTCCGAATCTGTATGTAAAATCTTTAATTCCCCATTTTACTTGTGTTTGTTTATCGTGCTCATTTGCCAGCGGCATTATCATATGATTATAAACTTGTGCTATTGCGTTCCCGTGACCGTTATGTTCTCTTACACTTTTAATATCAGCTTTTATAACTCTGTCGTATGCAAGCGGAGAATGTTCTTGCATCCATGACAAAAGTGTAGGACCAAAATTAAAACTCATTTTTTCATAATTATTTACGACATCCAAAATTCTGTTTCGGTTGTCTACTATTTTTGAAACGGAATTAGGATTATAACATTCTGCATTTACCCGTTCATTCCAGTCATGGTAAGGTAAGGCACTGTCTTGAAGTTCAATTGCTTCCAACCAAGGATTTTCTCTTGGTGGTTGATAAAAGTGTCCGTGTATTGTTAAATAATTCTTGTTACCCATATTTACTCCCTTTATACAGATATTTTATCACAGGACATTTTAGTTTTATTCATACGTTTAGTCTATTTAGCAGAAGTTTTTGCTTTTGATGATATAATTTTAAATTCTTCAACATCAAGCCAAGCATCACCGAGTGCATTAGAAAATACCAGTCCCGAGTATTCGATAACGTCATCTGTTTCTAAGTCAATATACTTTTCTGCCATTTCTCTTTTCATAAAGTTTTTTAATTCAGAAAGAGGAATATCATTTTGGGCATCATCACGTCTGATTAAAAATGTAATATATTTTTCAGAACTTCTTAATGCCGGATTGTAGTCTAAGCCTAAACTTGAAAATTTGTCAAATTTAGCTTTAATAGTTACTCTTTTATTTAAATAAGCATTTGGATTATTTACGATATCAAGTGCTTTTGCAGGTGTATATGTGCGTTTTGCTTGTGCTTCTTCTTTTTTAGGTTCTTCTTTTTTTATCGTTTCCTGTTTAGCTTTAGTTTGAACAGGTGCATTTGCAGCCATTAATTTGGAAGATGTTATTCCGCATATACAAAAAATCATTATTGATATTAATAAAATAATATGTAATTTTTTCATCATATTTCCTTTCTTTTTATAAATTTATTTTATCATAAGAAAAATTATTTTATATTACCCATACATCTTGAGTTTAAATAATTTGTTAAAAGTATTGGAATAAATTTGGCATTAAGAGCACTGAAATCGAATACAAATTCATTTATGCCTGCATGTACCAATTCATCTATGAGTTCATAATTTTCTAAAATTTTATCTTCAAACATGTGCATTCTGCAAAATCCATCACATGTGAACGGAAAAATTTTATTTAACGAAGGGTCTTTTAGTGCAAATCCTCCTCGATGGCATGGTGCTTTGCACGATAGTCGTGAAATTACAGCACTATCATTATTTAACGGACATAAGCCCATTGAAGGAACTCTTATATTCCCGCCAATTGTCATTTTTTTATTAGGTATAATATTTTTTATTTTTTTTAGAATTGCTAATGCACTATTTAAATCTGTTTGAGGAGTAAAGTCTATCGTGTCAATTGGATGTAAATTATTTAAACACTTTATTGAAAGGCTGTTTAAAAGGTTTACACCCTGTCCTATTTCAATCGGAATTCTTGATAAATCCCTATCATTTATTACTGACCAAAAATATCCTATATTGTTTACTATAAGTGTAGATGCACAAGGTTCGGATAATGCAAGTGTTTTGCAATATTCGTATACTCTGTCAAAATCTCTTTCTATGAGTATTCTAGGTGTCGATAGCTGAAATTTTATATTGTTTGTTTTACAGAATTTTTTTACTTTTTTTATTACAGTTTCAAAACTGCTTATGGCTAAATCAGAAGTAGAAACGATTTCTCCATATTCAATTGTATCTATCGGGTTAAAGCCAACTTTTTTTATGAAATTTTTTAAAGCTTTTAACTGTTCTAACTTAGATAATCTTAAATTAATTTTGTAGTTTTTTTCTTTTTGATAAACCAAGTCCGATTTCAATTTTGTTTTTGTGTGTTCCCACTCAAAGTCTTGAATATTTCTGCTAAATTTAAAATCACTTCCGTCTGCACTTACTACATCACCTGAAAAATGGTTTGTTTGGTATGTGCATTTTCTTACGTGTTTAAATGGTAATTTTTGATTTTTAAAGATTTTTGGCTTTTCAAGTATTTTTTCAATGAGTTTTATACCTTCTAAAATTTCCTCAGATGAACCAAATTTACCTTTTATAATTACTTCATCTATTGCATTAACCTTTTCTATATCTTCCGCAAACCATGGTAAATTGTCCGAATCTATTGCAAGCGGAAGATTTATGTATTTTTTTATTTTAGTAATATTTTTAAGGTAAATTTCTTCTGTTATTATTATTTCGCTGATTTTATGAAAGTTGTTCATTAAATCAATACCTGATAAATTATGTATATCAAAATATGAATCAATAATAATTTCAAATGGCAGCGAATAAACTTTTATTACTTCAAGTACAGCAAAACTATTTATTAGTATTCCGTCAATTTTTACGGTACGCAAAAATTTAATCATTTTTTTTATTGTAACTAAATCTTCTTCCGTAATACTATGCTTGAAGTTAATGTAAATTTTAGAATTGTTACGTTTTGCTGCTTCTATGAATTCGGAAATGTAGTCAAAATTACCTTCCATAAATTTTGTATGATACACATAAAATTTTCTGCAAGATGTTTGTTTTACAAATATATCTATGTCTTTAGGCTGTTTAACGGGTGCTACAATTCCAATTTTGTTCATGTCTATATTATACAATCAGTATAGTAAAATTAAATCTTTTTGTTAAAAATATTAATGCGGCATGGAAATTTTTTTTATAAGTATGTTAGTATATTATTATGTAAGCTATATTAAGATAGTATATCTTACGTAGATGTAAAAAAATCAACTATACACAGAAATTGGGAAAAATGATTAGCGGATTTAGTAATGAACGAGTAAGTTACAGGACAAGGTATTTAAATTTTCCGTCAACTATGACTGAAAATGTACCAAGTATTAGCAAGCCTACTGTTCATGTTGTAAAAATAAGATTTAATAACATATTTAAAAACGAAAAAGTTTTATTTGCTGCTATTGCAATATCGTTAAGCGTATTGTCTTTGATGATAGGATTGCTTTTGCATTCAGTATACAGAGATGTTATTTCAGAAGATATTATTGCTGCACCAAATAGTGTTGCTATGGAAGAATTGCAGTCAATAAGTGATGCTGAAGCAGGCATGACAGTTATGAATAAATCTTCATTTGGCAGTGGGTTATCAAATTCTCAACAAGGTGGAAATTATTTGTCATATAACAATAATGGCGGAGGTGTAGATCCGAATAGTTTATTAATGGCAAGTAATGATGGTTCTAAACCAACTGGAAAAGAAATTTTAACATCTAAAAGAGCCGTTGTTGATATTGATGACGATATTCAAGTTAATCCATTTTTACCGGTAAGTGAAATAAATGAAAAAAAAGTTGTTAAAAAGGTTGTTACAAAACCAAATCCAAACTTTATTTTACCTCCTACATCAGTAGGCACAGGTTCTCCTGCATCTATTTTGTTGAAAACGTCTGTTGCAGGTATTATGTATGATACATACAGTCCTTCCGCAATTGTTAATATTGATGGAATTGATTATCTTGTGAAAAAGGGTGATAAAGTTCAAGGTTATGATATTTTAAACATAGAACCAAAATTTGTGTCAATTAAACTGGACAAAAATATATTTAGAGCACCTGTGGGTGTAATATTGGCGACATTAGATAAGCAAAATAATACAAGTACTGATAATTTAAACAGAAGATTTGGCGGTAATACGGCGGGTAGTGCCAGACGAAAAGTAAGATAAAATAATCAACAAATCGGGAGTAGGATAAATGGGAAAAAAACAATATAAAATTTTAGGGGTGATATTAGCTCTAATTATTTTTACGATAATTACGACTACATACGCTTTTGCAAGTGATTTGCGAATTGCCGTTGAACAATCAAAGCCTGTTTTAAGAGGTGTGTCAAACGGTGTTATTGATTTGAGAGGTTCAACAAATATTTCTCGTTCTAATCCAAAAATAAACTTGAGTTTAAAAAATACTGACGTTAAGCCTGTATTAAGAATGTTTGCCGATAAAGCAGGTGTGAACTTAATTCTTCATCCGTCAGTGAAAGGCTATGTTAATTTAGACCTTGTTAATGTTCCTTTAAATGACGCATTTAGAATGGTTTTACAAATTACCGATTTGACATATACGCAAGACGGAAATACAATTATTGTTTCGGCAAGTGATTTTGCGAGAACGTCAGGTATTTCAAAACAAGCTATTAATACCATACCCGTAAATTATGTTGATGCTTCATTAATTGCAAACTTTTTAAATCAAAATATATTTTCTAAAAAAACACCGGGTTTGTCTAATTGGGATGTTGTAGTTACAAATCCTACAAGAAATGAATTACTTGTTTTTGGTACGCAAAATGATTTAGCAATGGTAAAAAAAGTTGTTGCTAAATTTGATGTACCTCCATTGAATACAACATTTACCGTAAAACATACCACTCCTGCCGAAATGGCAACTTTAGTTTGCAGAATGTTGAAGATGACAGAAGGTCAATTAGATCAAGGTTCTACTTCTATTCAATGGGATTATTCAACATCGACAGAACCTCCAAAAACTCAATCAGGAGCAGGTGGTGCTGCAACAGGTTTGGCAGCTAATATTAATAATAAAAAAGTTCGTTTTAATTTTGCAAATAAAGGTGTTGTTACCGGTTTTGCTTCAAGTTCAGGTAAAAGTTCAGGCGGTTCATCAGGTGGCTCATCAGGCGGTTCGTCAAGTGGCTCATCAGGTGGTTCATCAGGCGGCTCAAGTGCTAATATTCAATTAGGTAAGAGCGTTGTAGCTTGTACAATGGGTGCAGGTGGATTTATGGCTACAAATACTTCTTCAACTTCAGGTTCGTCAACAACATCATCTTCTTCTGGTTCGTCATCGGGTTCATCTTCAGGTAAATCCGGTGTAGGAAGTGCATTTAGTTCTGTAACCGGTGGTGTTTCAGGTGGCTCTGCAAGTATGAAATTAAGTTCGTTTGGCGACCAAAAAATGATTGTAAGTTACTTCCCACAACGTGGTACAATAAACGTTTTAGGCGGTTCTCAGTCTATTGTGAACCGTATAGCAGGCTATATTAAAGAAAATGATATAAAGCAACCTCAAGCTTTACTTGATATTACTATTATAGAGCTTAATGAAAATGGTCAAAAAGATTTTTCAAATTCTTGGAACTTTATGTCCAGAAGTTTTTCTATAACTTCCGATGCAAGTGGCAATACAAGCTCTAGGGCTAATATCGGGCCTAATATTCCGTACTCTCCTGATAGCAGGGCTCATGATGCCGATCCTACTCAGCCTATAGCTTATGTTGACCGTTCTTTATTTTATAAGTTGATTGGTGCACCTCAGTTGACCTGGTATATAAATTATGTCATAACAAATCAAAAAGGACGTGTAGTTGCAAATCCTAAAATTATGATTACAAATGGTGAAAATTCAACTATTGAATTGACTTCAGAATATATTGACACTGTTGATGCTGAAATTATTACATCTCAAAATTCAGAAAGTTTACAAGGTGTAGAAAGAACTTATAATAAAGGTAATGATTTAGGGTTGACCTTTAATTTAGTTCCGTTTATAAGTCCGGAAGGTTACATTTCTTTAAATTTCAATGCAACTTATTCAACATTAAAAGGTGAGGTACAAGCAGCACTTGTTTCAACAGGTGAAAAAGAACTTGTAGCAACACTTTTGAATGAAAGAAATATCGCTTTAAATAATGTAAGAATAAAGGATAATGAAACATTATTAATAGGTGGTTTAGTTCAAGATGTTGACACAAAAGCAGTTTCAAAAGTTCCATTTTTAGGTGATATACCTGTAATTGGTGTTATTTTCCGTTCAACATCTACAAAGAAAGAAAAGAATGAATTGATAATTTTATTAACTCCAAGAATTATTAAGGATGAAGAAGATATTGGCACTGAACAAGGAGATGTGCTATAATATAAAATGAAATGAATGAGCAATTAGTAAAATTAAAATCAAGCATTAATAAAGAGGTTATCTCAAGGTTTGATGTTAAGGTACTTGAGTCCACTAAATTTGTACCTATTGACATAAAAGATAACACTCTTTTTGCTGTTATAAGTACTAATACTCAGAAGAATTTTGTTGAAAATGAAGTTAAAAAAGTTTGTAATTGTAACACAAAATTTTTGCAAATATCTCCTCAAGAGTTAAATGATTTTATTGTTTCTATTGTACAAGAAAATGTAAACAGTACAATGAAAATGGGTGCGTCAGGAACTCAAGGCAGTACGCGAAAAAAGCTTGGTGAAATTTTAATAGAAAATGGTGTTATTACTGACGTTCAATTAATTGAAGCAATTGCCGAAAGTAAAAAAATGGGTTTGCCGTTGGGTTCAACTTTATATTCTTTAGGTTTTATATCTCTTGATCAATTAAAAAGTGCGTTACATCAACAATCAGGTGTAGAACTTGTAACAACTGAGATGTTAAGAAATCAGGATAAATATGTTACAATGCTTCCTGAAGATTTTATTAAGTCAAATCATGTTATACCTATAAGTTCTGATGGTAAAACTATTAAGTTAGGTATGGTTGATCCTAGTGATACAAACGTGTTGAAAGATATTGTTTATTTAACGGGTCAGACACCTCAACCATATTTAATCACGCAAATTGAATTTCAAAATGCAGTAAATAAGTTCTTTTCAAAATCTCAACAAGAAACAAGAAAAATCATGAAGCAGGTAGAAAGCGATGTACTTGCTTATGATTCCGAAGACTCAATTTGGGATCAAATTGAAAAAGAATTAGATGACAACTCAGGTTCTGTTGCTCAGTTGGTAAGTAAAATTGTAACTAACGCAATTGAATCTCATGCTTCCGATATTCACATCGAGCCTCGTTTAACAAGACATATTGTAAGATACCGTATTGACGGTATCTTAAGAGAAGTAATTGAAATTCCGCCAAAAGTAGAAAATGCGGTTATGACCCGTTTTAAAGTTTTGTCAAGGATGAATATTGCCGAACACAGACGCCCTCAAGACGGTAGCTTTTCTATTAAATATCAAGGCAAAATGTTTGACTTTCGTATTAACTCTTTGCCGGTTGGTGGTAAGGAAAAGCTGGTAATTCGTGTACTTGCACCTCCTGTAAGTTTTGATTCGACAGTTAAAGAAATTCAAATTGATGGTGCTACCGAGCGTGATATTGAAATTATCAAAAAAATGATTGCAAGTCCAAACGGTATTATCTTGACCTCAGGTCCGACAGGTTCGGGTAAAACAACAACGTTATATTCATTGTTAAAAGTTTTGAATACTGAAGATGTTAATATTACAACAATCGAAGACCCTGTCGAAATCAAATTGGAAGGTGTAAACCAATCTCAAGTAAACTCAAAGGCAGGTATTACGTTTGCATTTTGTATGAGAGCAATTTTAAGACAAGACCCTGATATTATCCTTGTAGGTGAAATTCGTGACTATGAAACTCTTGAGGTTGCAATTTCTGCTGCATTAACAGGGCACCTTGTATTAAGCACTGTCCACACAAACTCTGCTGCTGCAACTGTTACACGTTTAATTGAAATGGGTGCAAAAGACTACTTGGTATCATCTACTTTGACAGGTGTAATTGCACAACGTCTTGTAAGACGCTTATGCAGGTGTAAAGCTGAATATTATCCGACACATGACGAAGCAGCACAAATTTTGATGGATGAAGATGATATTCAAAAATTGATGAAAACAAAGTTGTATAAACCAACAGGATGTGCCGAATGTGAAATGACAGGTTATAAAGGCCGTCTTGGTATATTTGAAATTTTACCTATTACAAAAGAAATTAAAAAATTAATTTCTTTGGGTGCTCATGATATTGAAATTGAAGATGCCGCTGTTTCTGTTGGTATGAGAACACTTAATCAAGCGTGCTTTCACCATATCTTAGAGGGTGAAACAACTATTGATGAGTTTGTTCGTGTACTGGGTTTGGTAAGTGAATAGAGGTTTTAAATGCCAATTTATAATTATGTTGCACTAAAAAATAATAAGGATGTTGTAAAAGGTAAAATTGAGGCTGCCAACCATAAAGAAGCACGTTCAATCATCCGTAAGATGTCTTTATTGCCTACTCAAATTGTTGAAGATACCAAAGCGGAAGGTAATAAAATTGTAGCGAAGAAAATTCAAAAAATGTCGTTGCAGGACAAAATTGACTTTACTTCTACTTTTCAAATCCTTGTACAGTCAGGTATTCCTGTAATTGAAGCCTTAATGTTTTTGGAAAATGATGCGGCAAAAGCAAAACTTAGAAATATTGCAAAAGAGTTAAGAAGACAAATTATTGCAGGGGCAACTTTTGCCGATACAATTGCAAAATATCCTAAAGTTTTTGGTCAAATATATATTGGTTTGGTTAGAGCCGGTGAAGATTCAGGGGAATTGGAAAAAACTCTTGAACGTCTGTTGGAATTACAAAAGAAGGAAGCAGCAATTAGAGGTAAGGTTATCGGTACACTAATGTATCCGATTTTCGTAATAATATTGGCTTTTGTTATTGTAACAATAATGTTAGTGTTTGTATTTCCTGCATTCAGAGAAATGTTTGAAAATTTGGGTAAAGAATTGCCGCCTATTACCGAATTTTTAATGAATATTGGTGAAACATTGAGAACTTATTGGATTTTAATTCCGATAATTTTTGTGTCTATGGTTGTAACCATATATACAGCATTTACCTGGAAAGTGTCAAAATACTTTATTGATGACTTAGTTCTTAAAGTTCCGTTGTTGTCAGCGTTGATTACGTATTCAAATTTTTCAAACTTTGTTGCGGTTATGCAGGTTGCTTATGAAGCAGGTATTCCGATTATTGACTGTTTGTTCTTGTCAAATATTACAATTACAAATCACACGTTACAGATGAAATTGGCGGAAACAACAACAAAGGTTCAACAGGGGCAACATTTATCATTGGCTTTACGTTCCGTTAATGTAATGCCAAAGATGATACTGTTTATGATTGCAACCGGTGAACAATCAGGACGTCTTGGCGATATGTTGTTACAGGCAACAATTTTTATTGATAAAAAATTAGATACTATTATTGATACATTAACAAAAATGATTGAGCCTATGATGTTAATTGTAATCGGGGGTATAGTATTAGTTTTGGCTCTTGCATTGTACTTGCCTCTATTCAGTTCATACTCAGCTTAAGAAAGGATAAATATGGCAGAAGAAGAATTTAAAATGAGTCAAAACAAAGTTAAAGTTCAAGAGGATTTTTTATCAGGTGTCTGGTCAGAAAGAGTTTTAGTTGTTACTCAAGATTATGAGATAAAAGGTTATGTTTTTATGCCAAAAACAGGTAAAAAAAATAGAGTTTTGTCAGATATTTTAAACGGTATAAAGCGATTTGTTGCTATTAAAGATTGTGAAATAAGACATAGACTTATACCTGAGAGAAAAACAGAATTTCATAGTTTTTTGCAATTAAATTTAAGTTCAATTATTTTATTAAGACCATTATCAGATGACGAAGAAAACTAAAAAAATATACGTAATAACAGGCTCTACATCCGGTATCGGTTATGAATTGCTCAAAAGATTAAGTGATAACAGTATTATCTTTGCAGGATATCGTAATGAGGAAAAAATAAAAAAATGGGAATTTAATGAAAATGTAATTCCATTTTATATGGATATGACAGATAGTAATTCCATAAAAAGTGCTTCTGAATTTATTAAATCAAAAGTTGTCAGAATAGATACTTTAATTAATGTTGCTGGTTGTGTAGTTGCAGGTGCGGTAGAAGAAATTGATATAAAAAATATAACTGAATTCATACAAAAAATGGTAAATAATTTATTTATAGTATTAAATATAACTAATATTGCTCAAGGAAATGATAATAAAATTAGTAATAAAAATTTATCAGTGATAATGACTTCTACAAGAAACCAGAAAAATAATGAAAATGAAGAAATAATAAAAATAGAACAATTTGAAGAAGATAGTCTTGGCGAGGAAGGTAATAATGATAATGAATATTAATATATTCTTGACGAGGAAATAATTAATAAA
Source organism: Cyanobacteria bacterium UBA3803 (assembly GCA_002369055.1). Taxonomy (GTDB): domain Bacteria; phylum Cyanobacteriota; class Vampirovibrionia; order Gastranaerophilales; family Gastranaerophilaceae; genus UBA6984. The sequence goes on along the minus strand of DFEL01000098.1, from coordinate 28 downwards.
TTAACATTATATAATTTTTTATTTTATT
>DFEL01000181.1 GCA_002369055.1 Cyanobacteria bacterium UBA3803 | reverse complement strand
AATATAAACCCTACAAGATAATTCCATTTGAATTGTTCTTTTAAATAAAGAACTGAAAATATTGAAAACACTATAAGCGTTATTATTTCTTGTATTGTTTTTAACTGTGCGGCTGAAAAATATTCCGACCCTATTCTGTTTGCAGGAACTTGAAAACAGTATTCAACAAATGCAATCCCCCAGCTTACAAGAATTACTACCCAAAGAGCTGTTCCTTTAAATCTCAAATGACCGTACCAGGCAAATGTCATAAAAATATTTGAGATTGTAAGCATTATTATAGGCAAAAATTGACGAATACTATTCATACTTTATAACCACCAAATTTCTTTCATAAGTTTCTTCCAAAGGTAATTTATATTCTATCACGTCAATAACTTTTGCCTTGTTTTTTTTCAAAAAATTTTCAGCATTTTTAATTTCTTCTTGAGCTGTTTTTGATTTATAAACTATTAAAAAACTGCTTTTTGTCATTAGCGGAAGAGCATATTTTGCAATTTGTTCCAGTTTTGCAACTGCACGGCTTGTAATTAAATCAAATTTTACGTTTTTTAAATTTTCAACTCTATCTGCTATTCCTATAAAATTTTTCAATTCCAAATTACTTGCAATCTCATTAATAGCATTAATTTTTTTTGTAGTGCTGTCTATTCCCGTAACTTTAATTTGAGGATATTCTATTGCTATGGGAAGTGCAGGAAACCCTCCACCTGTACCTATATCCAGTAATGTTTTAAAATCATTTCCGTATTTTTTGAAAAATAAATTTATAGAAAGAGAATCAAAAATATGTTTTTCTTCAAGATATTGTTCATCGTTTTTAGAAATCAAATTTAAAACGCTGTTTTTTTCTAAAAATAAAGTTTTATACTTATTGAATATTATTTTGTTGTTCATTTTTATATTCTGCTTCAATTTTTTGGAATGTTGCCATACCTATTCTGAATTTAATATCATCAATACGCATTTGAATTTTGTTTAAATTATCTTTGCTGAAATTATTTTTTGCAATATCAAAGGCATTAAAATATTCTTTAAGAGCTTTTTCGTTTAATTTTTGACTGTAATAAAAATCTCCTGCCGAAAGCGATGCGGAAGCCATGTAAAAGGTATCATTCAGACTTTTTGCACATTCTTTTGCTCTTGATAAGTACTCAATAGTTTTTTCAGGTGAAACTTTTTGTGATATTTGAGCCAGTTTTGTTGCTGAAAAATACATTCCGTCGTAGTTATTGTTTTTTTCATCAATCTCATACGCTTTTGTGAAGTTTTTAACTGCTAAATCTCTTTCATTTTTTTCAAGGTGCAGTGTTGCTATGTTAGAATATGCTGCTGAAAGATATTTGTTTAACTTATCGTCAGAACTCAAATTTATACATTTTTGGTAATATTCAAGTGCAACAGGTACGTTACCTTTATCATCAGAAAGCAGTGCAAATTTGAAATATAATTCGGATAGTGTTTCTGTATCCATTGTTTCATGTGATATAGAAATTGCTTTTTTATAATATTCATAAGCACTGTTGATGTTTGAAATGCTGTCTTCTATATTTGCAAGTGTTATATATGCTTTTGTTGTCAAAACTTCAGGCATGCCGTCAGAATTAATAATATCCATAAGTAATGTCTTGGCTTTGTCTTGTTTGTATGTTTCGTAGTATATATTGGCAATGCTTAATTTTATATAATTTTCTTTTACGGTTTCAAGTGTTTGATTGTAAAATTCTCTTGCCAGTTCATAGTATTTTAACGAATTTTCCCAGTCAGACATTTTTTGATATGCAAGACCTAATTTTGTATAAATTATTGGTAAATGATTATAATATTCATTATCATCTTTATATGTCAGTGCTGTTTGATACAGTTCTATCATTTTTGGATATTGGTACTGTGCTTCTTGTTCTTTTGCATAATTTAAAATGTCATCAAGAGTTATTTGTACTTGTGGTTCTTCTTGAATTTCTTGTGGATTATTATTTTGCTCTGCATTTTGTATATTGATATTTATATTTTGTTCAATATTTTTTTGATGTGCTTCTTGAATGCTGGCTACACTTGCCGCAAGCATTTCCATCTCTTGAGGAGTAAGTTTAAACGGTAATTCGTTTACGTCAAATCCTAACTTGCTTAAGTCAACATTAATGTTCACGTTTTGTGGCATTTGTACATTACTGTTTTGGTTTGAAGCAATCCATTTATCTTGTTGGGGTGCTTGTGGTGTTTGAGTTTTCTGCTGTTGTTCGGAATTTGTTGCTAAAGATTTTGTTTCAACAGGTTTTTCTGCTCTATATGTTGCGTAGGTTAAATTTTTTGTGTAATCGGAAGGGTTTACCTTTTTAGGTAAAAATAAATTATGATATTCAATTTCTTTTCTCATTGTTTGTCTTGAGAGTAAAATTGTTCTTTCAAACGGTTTTAAAGGTAATTGTGCTTCATATATATCAATAATGTTTTGGTGTATTTTTAATGCGACATTTTGAGGGATTGATTTATCCGTTTGTTCTTTGAAATAATCTTGAACATAGATTTGATTGTTGTCTTTTGTTAAAATTTTATTCTCAATAAGAACTCCGATAACGTCTTCATCATACATTTTCATTTGTTTAAGTAATTGTATGCTCATACCGTGTCTGAATAAACATAACATCCAAAAAAATCTTATTGCAATTGCAGGTATCAAATCAACAGATTCTTTTTCTAAAAATTCATAGTAGTTCATAAAACTTTTTTTGAAATTTTCTAAAAAAGTTTCGGGTGTTAATTGTTTTACGTCTAAAATTCTAAGTGTAAGAACAACAAAGTAATAATAGCCTCTTGTGTATTTATACAAATCCTCAAGAACTTTTGGAGTGTATTTTATTTTTTTGTTTTTTAAATATTTTTCAAATAAATTTTTATCTAATGTGCTTGTTGTAATTCTGTCTAACGGATAATTTTCAGGGAAATAAGATGCTTTAAAAGTTCTTCCGATGATTATTGTTTTTACTTTTTGGAATGTGACTAAATGTAATATGAAATCAATAATTTCTTTTCGGTTTTCTTCCGTTAGTGATTCAAATGAATCTAAAACAATCAGTATTGGTTTTTCAATAGTTGAAAAATATGAGTGTATTTTTTGATTAAAATTTTCTGATTTGATTTTAGGCGGCGTAATAATTTTTTGTGCTTCAAGTTTTTTAAATTCTTCAAAAAAAGTTAGGAAAATATCATCTAAGATAGTGGTTTCAAAACAATTGTATTTTAAAATAATTGTTTCATCAGATAAAAAATTTGCAGAATAGTTTATTAATTGAACTTTCCCTGTACCTAAAAAACCGTTTACGTACATTATTGGGCGTTCGTTTTTGTAAAATTCATATATTTCACCAAGTTGCGAAGCATTATTTTCAATCAAAATAGGATCTATCATCTCACAGTTTTGAGATAATATATCTTTTTTGTCTAAAAAGAAATTCAAAAACTTGTATTGCATACGCATATATTAAACGATTTTAATTTTTTTTGCAATATCATTGCAAAATTTGCATGTTGTGTGTATTATATTGTTAAATAAGGGGTAGAAAATGGAATTTTTTAGACGTCATCAAAAGGTTATAATATTAATAATAGCGTTTACATTTATTGCATGGACCGTAGGTCTGTTAATGCTTCCCCTAATGTTACACTAGGATTTTATTTGTGAAAAAGATTATAAGTACAACCAAAATAACAGTATTATTGCTGCTAAGTGCAGTAATAATGTTTTGTTTGCCATTTGCAAGTGCGGCTCAAGTGAAAACAAAAGAGCAGGCAAGACAAAAAATTAATCACTTAAAGTGGCTTGAAAAAATTGAACACAATAAGTTATACAAAAATCAACAAAAACTGGAAAGTACAGCATCTAATCTTGCAACAACGAGAAAAAAACTGGATACGGCAGCTTCAGAACTTGCAGGAATGGAAACACAATTAAATATTGCACTGTCTGAATTTTCAACTTTAGATTTTAGAATGAAAACAAGGATAAGAAAAATTTATAAATCTCAACGTAGAGGATTTTTTGTATTGCTGTTGTCAGCAAATGATTTTAATACTTTTCTTGACAGAATGTATTTTGAATCAAAATTGATAAAGCAAGATTATGCAAAAATGAAAATAGCAAAAGAAAAAGCACATGAAATAGCATTATTAAAATACTCTATTGAACAGAGAAAAAGGAGTATTGCTCACTCAATAAAAACAATCAACTATCAACAACAAACTATTCAACGAGAAATAGCACAAAATGAAAATATGATACATAAACTTCGTACTGACAGAGTTGCGTACGAAAAAGCGGAAAAAGAACTTGCAAAACAGTCTGCAAGTATAGGAACGATGATTAATCGTTCTACAAATAAAAGTGATGTAAAAGTTGTATCAGGTTTTATCAAGCCTATTTCAGGCAGAATTACATCTCCGTTCGGATATAGAACACATCCTATATTCAATAGCAGAACATTTCACTCAGGTATAGATATCGGAGGACAATATAGAGGTGAAGTTAGGGCATCAAATTCCGGCAAAGTAATATACACAGGTTGGTATGGCGGATATGGAAAGGTTGTTATTATTGATCATGGTATAGTAAATGGTAAACCAACAACTACTTTATATGCCCATTTGGATTCTATTTCGACATCTAACGGAGCTTATGTAAATAAAGGTCAAACTGTTGGAAGAGAAGGGACAACAGGGTATAGTACAGGCCCGCACTGTCACTTCGAGGTTAGGGTTAATGGTAAGCCTGTAAATCCACTAAATTATATATAAACGGGGTAAATAAAATTGTTTAAGATAAGATATTGCATAATTTTAATATTATTAATGTTTATAATGCAGCCGGCATTTTCAATTGAGGAAATTGTTGAAAGTCGTTCTTCAAATATGACTGATTTTGCGGATTATACCGGTGAAACCTTTTTTAAATCAAGATTTGAATTGGAAGAAGAACGTAATCAATTATTGCAGGTACAAAAAAAACAATATTATCAACAATTCAGACCTTCTAATTGGCAAGGCAGACTGGGATTTCATAGAAACAAAACAATGCCGCCTTTTAAAATAATAAGATTAAAAATAGTTAATGTTAAAAATAATCTTCAAATGAAATTTGCAAAAAAACAAAATTCAAATACGCAAATTAGTGCAGATACAGATACAGATGAAGAATCAGCACTTGATGAACAAAATAATTCAGAAACACAAATAAAAGACAATGCTATATCAACTTCAGACAATGAAGATAATTCCGTACTGCAAGAAGAGGCACAAGATATTCAAGTCATGGTTAAATGTAGGACTATGAAATATCTTCCCGAAACAAACGAAATGGAAGCCATAGGCAGCGTTGAATTAAAATTTCCTACTCAAAATACAGTTATGTATTCTGATAGAATGACTTACAATAATATGACAGGTATTGTGCAGTTATATGATAATGTAAAAGTTATAAGAAACGGTCAAGAGCTTTATGGTGATTATATAAAGGTTGATTTAAATGAAGAAATGAGCCAAATTACAAATCCAAAAGCACAATATGCAATGAGTTTGGATTTTGAAGCCGAAAACGGTTATGTTTTTGGTGATACAATAATAGCCGAAAAAGGTAAAATAACTTCAGAATCAGATGATATTATATATACTCGTTCTTCAGGTTTCGGTGAGGCTATGAGTAGATTTATTATGCCTGATGAAGACTTGGCATTTTTGATTAACGATGTCGATAATAATAAATATATGGTAAAAGTAAACGAACTAAAAATTACGGCAAAGGCTTCACATGATAAAATTCAATTAAAAAATCCTAAAATATATTCAAATAAAACAGGTAAAAAGATATTCTCACTACCTTCATTAACCTTTTACACTAATAAAGAGAAGGATTATTTTGAAGGTAATTATCCTGAGTTGGGTTCTTTAGCCGCATTTGGTATGTACTTAGGACCCGGTGCTGTTCTTGAAACTCCTTTTGGGTCAACTTTAAAGTTAATACCAACGATAAACTACAAAAATAAGTTTGGTTTTGGTGGACTTGCAAGGTTTACAAGTGCGACTAATAATACCGAGTTTGCATACAATACAGCAGCCAAGATGTTTGTTTTAAGAGGTGTTCAACGTTTAGATGACCACTTATTCTTACAATATGGTAAAAATTCATATATGGATGATTGGTTTTTGGGTAAATATTGGCTTGGTTACGGTGGTGATTTAGTTTATGAAAAAGGCTACACTCACAATGATTTCCTATATAAAAATGCAAATGCCTCATTCAGACATAGAATTTCAGCGGGTATATTTCACGAAAATGATAGAAATCAATCAGGTAATAAATATCGTCGTTATTCAAATATGAGTACTGCAAGATTTAAGTATATGGCAGAATATAATCAACGGTTATATTCAATGTTTGGAGGTGTAGATACAACTTATTATGACGGCTGGAAACAAGTTGATTTTAGTGTTATAGCACAAGGTTCAGCTGCTTTATACGGAACGGGTGATACTCAATTTGTAGGAAGATTGGGACCTCGTTTAAGCACACAGTATAAAAATTGGCGTCAAGAGGCAGGATATTATCTGACTTGTTATGATGATAATACACCGCTAACAAGATTTGATGCTTATAGATACGGTCGTTCAAATGTGTATTTGAGAGAATATATCAGACTTCATAAATATTTGACATTAGGATTTTATGTTTCTTATTTGTTAAAAGATACAATAAGAAAAACGGAAAGGGATCTTTTGCGTGAGGCAACTTTTTATGCTGCTATCGGACCTGACGATTTTAAATTAAATCTTGGTTATGACTGGGTTAGAAAAAATACATATTTTGGTGTTTCAATGGCTATGAATACAAAAGGTTCTTCTGTTGAGTACAAGAAAATGACAATTAAAAATCCTGATAAAATAGGAAAAACTGACGGGCCTAAAAATGAGGTTGAACGATATGAATTTGTGCCACCGCCAAATCCGTATCGCTCGCACGTAGGTATTGTTGATATAGATGATACTTCAAAATATATGGAGGGTGAACCTTTATGATGACAAGAAATGAAATAGAAAAGTTACTTATAGACTATGGCAAATTAATGGGGCAAAAGAATTTAACTCCAGGTATGTCAGGTAATATGTCATTCAGATATGGTGACAAAATTTTGATAACGGCATCAGGTTCTGCAAACGGTTATTTAAAAAATGATGATATTGTTTTGATGGATTATTACGGAAATGCGGAAGATGGTGAAAGTAAAAAACCTTCAAGTGAAAAATTATTGCATATTGCTATATACAAAAAAAGACCTGATTTGAATGTTATTTTACATGTACATTCGCCTTATTTATGCTCATTTGCTGCGACAGGTATTCCTTTAGATAAGCCTGTTATGGCAGAAAATTCTTTTTATTTCGGAAAAATATTACTTGCAGATTATGCACTTCCGTCAACGGTTGAGTTAGCAGAAAATACCGCTAAATTTTTTGATGAATATGATGCGGTATTAATGGCAAATCACGGCTTTGTTGTTGCTTCTGATAATATACAAGATGCTTATTTAAAATTGGAACTTGCAGAATCTTATGCTCAAATTGTGTTAAATACGTATTTGTTAGGTGGAGCAAGGTTGCTTACAAGTGAACAAGAACAAGCAATTTTCAAATTAAGGACAAAGTAGAAGTTATTTTTTTAAAATTTTGGTTTCCGAAGATAAGACATACGTTTTTATAACGTTTGTCTTATCTTTTTTCGTATTTTTTATAGGTGGAGTTTGGTATTTTTTCACAATGTAATTATATAATGTAATTATGTTAAGTTTCATCGGCAGAATATGTTTTACGAGGTTATTTTTTGGTAAAATAAAACTTAGTTACAGGTTGGAGATATGAATTTAAAACAAAAATTAATATTAATAGTAGTAATAATTTGTGCAATTATTGCAATAATGATTGTAAATGCTTGGAATAATACCCGTTCTGAATCTGATGGATTACGTATTTATGCACAGGGGCTTGAATATTTTAAGGCTCAAGATTACAAAAAATCTTATGAAGCATTTGCAAAAGTATCTTCAAATTCTGCATTAAAGCCTGCCGCAATATACAGACAGGCAAAGTGTGCAGAAAATATGCAATCGCCAAAACTGGTTATGAAGCATTACAGACAATTGATTCGCAGATATCCGGATTTTACGTTGTCAATCAGAATAAAATATCTGTTGGCACAGAACATATACGATGCTTCTCCAAGACGTGCTAAAAGACATTTCAATAATATTGTAAAAAAATATCCTTTAAGCGAGTATGCAATTGCTTCAAAGTATTATTTAGGTTTAATTCAAGTTCGTGAATTAGAAGGTGTTACAAATCCTACAAAGCTTGCTTTGGATATACAAAAAGCAGAAGATTATTTTAAGGCTTATTTAAAAGATGCTCCTGCCGGTCGTTTTGCTATATATTCAATAAACAAAATTAAAGATTTAAATCCAAATTCTTTGACAGGTGAAGATAACTTGATTATTGCACGTTCATATTATGCACTCGGAGAATATGAATGGGCTAAAAAGCATCTTGATAAAACAAATATTGCATATAGTTGGTGCGATTTGGTAAAAAATTATTATGAACTGAGAGAATATGCAAAAGTTAAGGAGATTACAGAACAGGGTGTTTTAAAGTATTCTCAATATGTTGCGAAAGAAGATTTATACAAAGCGATAGATTTATATTTGTTGACTCAAACCGGTACTAAAATGGCAGCAATTTCCCATTTGGCTCAACTTTCATACGGAAAAACGGGAGAGGATTATGTTAGATATTTAACCTGCAATAACTCACCTGTTGAATACAGAGATGCGTGTTATTCAGAGTTATATGCAAAATTTCCGTCAGGTCAATTTGCCGCAGATGCTCTTTCAAATATAATTTTTTCAAATGTGAAGTATGGTACATATCAAAATGCAAAGCGTTTAGGACAAGAACATTTAAAAAAATTCCCAAAAGTAAATTCAACTCCGTTTGTTTTGTTTTGGTTAGCTAAAGCGGAAGAACGTTCTAAAAACTATGAGGGTTCAAGATATTATTATAAAAAAGTTATGGAAATATATCCTGATTCGTATTATGCATATCGTTCTTATATAGATATGAATAGAGTTAAAAATCCTCTGTTTGTTGATGATATAGAATATAAGCCGGTTGTTTTCCCTTATGAACATTCCAAAGATGGAGATATGGTTGTTAAGCTTGCTTTGTTAAAGGATTACGGTTTGGTAAACGAGATATGTAAAAATGATAAATTTGTACAAAGCTGGCTTGCATATCAGGAAGGTAATTTTAATAAATCTGTTGTATTAGCAAGAGATGCCATGGATAAATTGGATAAAAAACCACCAAAGACAGATTTTAGATGGCGTTTAGTGTATCCTGTTCACTATTACGAAATAATAAAAGAACTTTCATTAAACAATAATCCTGTATTGCTATTGGCGATGGTTAAAGAAGAAAGTCATTTTGATACCAAAGCTACAAGTTCCGTTGGTGCAAGGGGATTAATGCAATTAATGCCGCAAACAGCAAATGAAGTTAAAAATGCTTACGGACTAACTTTTAATGATGCGAATTATTTATATAATCCTAAATATAATATTCAACTTGGAAGTATATATATGTCTAAGTTAAAAAAGGTAAATAATGGCAGTGATTTTTATTCTGTACTTTCTTATAATGGCGGTGCAGGCATGGTCAGAGCATGGAAGAATAATATTACTTACGATTATAGAGATGATTTGTTAGAGCAAATTCCTTATTCTGAAACTCAGAATTATTTGAAAAAAGTGTATAAAGCATACTGGAATTACGCAAGAATTTATGGTGAAGAATAGATTGAAGAAGCAAATATTTGTGTATCACAACAAACAATTGAAATCTATTTTAAAAACATGCAGTCACCATAAGAGTAAAACATATATTTTTCTTTTATAGCTTCGTTATATGCTTTAAAAATAAAATCTTTACCTTCTAAAGCACTTACCAGCATTAAAAGAGTTGATTTTGGAAGGTGAAAATTTGTTATTAAATTATCTACAACTTTGAATTCATAAGGTGGATAAATAAACAGTTGAGAAGCCGATTTACATTCTTTTATTGCACCAAATTGTTGATACGCAGTTTCTAACGTTCTTACTGTTGTTGTACCTACTGCAACAAGTTTTTTTCCTTGAGATTTTGCGAGGTTAATTTTATCAGCTGTTTCTTTTGAAATTTCAAATTCTTCTGAATCCATTTTGTGTTCTAAAATATTATCACATTTTACAGGTCTGAATGTTCCCAATCCGACTGTCAAATTTACGTATGCAATTTCCACACCTTTTTGTGCAAGTTTATCCAAAATTTCTTGAGTAAAATGTAATCCTGCGGTCGGTGCTGCAACAGAACCTTCATTTTTTGCATATACGGTTTGGTAGCGTTCATAATCCAAACTTTTTCGTTCATCATCTGTCATTTTTCGTTCAATATAAGGTGGAAGCGGAATATTACCAACTCTGTCCAGTATTTCGTATAAAATTCCGTCATAAATAAGTTCAACAAGCCATTTACCTTCACCTTGATTTTCTAATGCTTTTACACTAAGTTCATCGGATATTTTTACAATGGAATCGATTTTAACACGTTTTGAAGGTTTTATTAGTGCTTCCCATAATTTATTACCTTTGTCTTTAAGTAAAAATATTTCAATCAAAGCACCTGTTTCTTTATGTCCAAAAAGCCTTGCAGGAATTACTTTAGTGTTGTTTAATACAAGAATACAATTTTCGTCAAGGTAATCAATAATATCGTAAAAATGTTTATTTTCAATTTTTTGTGTTGCTTTATCAAGCACCATCATTTTGCATTCATCACGTTTTTCGCTAGGTGTTTGTGCAATAAGTTCTTCAGGTAATTCGTAATCAAATTCACTTACAAGCATTTAGTCTTTATTCTCAATCTTTTTTGCTTTAGCAACAACACTGTCATCAATTTTTTGTTTTTTTAATTCGTCTTCTCTTTCAAGTTGTTTATTTATTACAACAGTTTGGATAACTTGTATAA
>DFEL01000100.1 GCA_002369055.1 Cyanobacteria bacterium UBA3803 | reverse complement strand
TGTACACCTGCTTCTAAAAGTTCAATCATTGATGCTACCGGCATCTTCCTTCTCCTTTATGGTTAATGTGTTTTACTACGGGAAGTATGTTCCATTCCTTTTAAGAACTAGGTTTTGCCTATCGAATCAGTACTTCCAAGTATATCGTAACACAAATATATACTTTTGCAATCAACTGCTTAACATTTATACAACTTATTTGACAACTATTTTTATTTATTTTAAAATTTTTTTACTCACATCCTCAAGTGATTATGAAAATTTAAGAGAAGTCATTAATCTTTTGAATTTTCAAGAAAAGAAAGAAGGACAAAATGGCAAATATTAAATCCGCTAAAAAAAGAGTTTTGACTGCTGAAAGAAATCATCTTAAAAATGTTGCTTTCAAATCTTCAATCAAATCTGCTTTGAAAAAAGTGTTGGAATTAGCAAAAGCCAAAGATGAAGATGCTATGAAGGCTGCTTTGTCAAAAGCATATCAATTATGTGACAAGGCTGTTTCAAAAGGTATTTTACACAAAAATACCGCATCAAGAAAAAAATCAAGATTAACTCTTGCAGCTAAAAAATTATTGGCTGAATAATTTTGGTTTTAAAATTTTTAAGGTCGTAAAACATTTGTTTTACGACCTTTTTTAAATTGTAAGTATTATTTAACATATTTATATGAAAATTTTATTTATTTGTTATAATAATCATGGGATAAAGTGTGTTATAAGGTTAAACTGTCATGCAGACTGAAAAGACCATTAATATAAAAGAGTATCAAAATCTTATTGAAACCGTTTGCAAAGTTGAAGCGTCAAAGATGTCTTCTACCGCACACCTGCTGGATTATCTTGAAATGGTCAACATTGCTACGCAAACATTGTATGTTCTTTTTAAACAAAAAAATAAAGATGCTTACAACAATTCTTATCTTTCAACTGCAATAAAGTGGTCAATCAGAAACGAGGTAAGACGCAGATACAAATGGTATTCAATGAAGCAAAAAAGAGATGTTTTAAATTCTGACGATATTCGTGAAACCATGTACAAAACAATTTTGTCCGTTGAAGAAATGGCAGATGCTGAAAATCCTACTATTATTCGCTCCCAAGATAGAAGTCCTGAAGAAGCAATGGAATTTTATCAATTAAAAAATAAGGTTTCTTCACTTTTAAAAACTCTTCCACCACGAGAAAAAGAGTTTATAGAACAGAAATTTTTTAAGGATAAAAAGTTAAGAGAAATGTCTGAAGAATATCAGATTTCTCCTTCAAGAATTTCACGAATTATTCAATCAGGCTTAAACAGAATTAAGAAAGAGCTTGCAAAACAGGAGATGTTATAAAATTGAAAACTATTTTTGAGAAAAGCAATAATATTGATGGTATAAAATTTTTTGATGGTAATTTCAGTATAGATTTTATTGATAATAAATTTTTGAGAAAATCTGATATCGGTCTGCCAAGTGTTACTGAATTAGATGTTTTACGTCATTATAAAGAATTATCAGACAGAAATTTTTGTATAGAAAAAGGTTTTTATCCTTTAGGTTCTTGTACAATGAAATATAATCCGAAAGTTAATGAAAAACTTGCTAATTTAGATGGTTTTGTAAATTTGCATCCCGCACTTGAGGATGAAGATGTACAAGGTGCTTTAGAATTGATGTACAATTTGCAAGAAGCCTTAAAAGTTGTTACCGGTATGGATGCGGTTAGTTTACAGCCTGCGGCAGGTGCTCATGGTGAATTTTCAGGTATGATGATTGTGAAAAAATACTTTGAAAATAAGGGTGAACTCAGAAAAAAGGTTATAATCCCTGATTCAGCACACGGTACAAATCCGGCAAGTGCAAGTATGGCAGGTTTTGATATTGTTCAAGTTAAATCAAACGAAAAGGGGCAAATTGATATAAACTCGCTAAAAGAAGTTTTAACAGAAGATGTAGCCGCAATAATGATGACAAATCCTAATACTTTGGGTATTTTTGAAGAAAATGTGCTTGAAATTTCAAAATTAATGCACGAAAACGGTTCATTATTGTATTATGATGGTGCAAATTTTAATGCAATTATGGGTTATACAAATCCAAAATTAATGGGTTTTGACATTGTACATATAAATTTGCATAAAACATTTGCAACTCCACATGGTGGCGGAGGTCCGGGTGCAGGGCCGATTGCTGTTGTTGACTGTTTAAAAGACTATTTGCCAACTCCTGTTGTTATTAATGATGGAAATATGTATAGAAGAAATTATAACCTTGTTAATTCAATTGGAGCAGTTAAAAATTATTTTGGTAATTTTGGTGTTTTAATTAGGGCTTATGCTTATATATTGATGCAGGGTAAGTCTTTAAAACAAGTTAGCAGTGATGCGGTTTTGAATGCAAATTATATAAAGGAACAATTGAAAAATGTGTATAAATTGCCTTATGATGTTCCTTGTATGCATGAATTTGTTTTATCCGGTGATTTGCAAAAAGAAAAGGGTGTTTCGACTTTAAATATTGCAAAGAGGCTTATGGATAGCGGGGTTCATCCTCCGACAATATATTTTCCTTTGATTGTACATGAAGCAATGATGATAGAACCCACCGAAACTGAGGCTAAAAATGTTCTTGACGGATTTATTAATATTATGTTAGAAATAGCAAAAGAGGTTGATGAAAATCCGGATAAAGTGTTGTCTGCTCCTTGTAGTACAATAGTAAAAAAAATTGATGAAACTTTGGCGGCTCGTAAGCCTGACTTGAATTACAGAATGGAAGTATAATATGAAAAAAGATGATAATAAAAAAATTAAAGTAGCATTTCCTCACATGGGGACAATTTCAGTTGCTTGGTCAGTTGCTTTGAAAACATTTGGTGTTGATGTTTATGTTCCGCCATATACAAGCAAAAAAACTTTATCTTTGGGTGTTAAGAATGCACCTGAAGCCGTATGTTTACCATATAAATTAATTTTAGGTAATTTTATTGAGGCTATTGAAGGTGGTACTGATTATGTTGCAATGCTTACTTCTCCGGGATGTTGCAGATTAGGTGTTTATGGCATTAATATTCAATCTGCTCTTGCTGATTTAGGGTATGAAACTAAGTATTTAGAGCTTTCTTTATATGACGGAATTAAAGGGTTATTTGATTTCTTTGGCAGATTATTGGGCAGAAATGATTACATTGCTGCGGCAAGAGGTACTCTTATGATGATAAGAATGGTTTTTGCCCTAGACGATTTAGAAACTTTACTTGCGTATTACAGAGCGAGAGAGGTTAAAGTTGGTGAAGCGGAAAGACATTATAATAAATGTATTGAAATGTACAAAAAAGTTAGTTCATTTAGAGAATTGAACAAATTAAAGAAAATTGTAAAAAATGAAATGGCAAAAACTGAAATTGATAAAAATCGTGAAGTTTTGAATGTAGATATAACAGGAGAAATATATCTTGTTGGCGATCCGTTTTCAAATCAATATATCGAACGAGAATTAGGTAAAATGGGTGTACAAACAAGACGTAGTTTGACAGTAAGCAGTTTTTTGAAAGATGCTATTATTCCAAAAATGTTTAGAGGCAAAGAAACACACTTACAAAGAGCGGAAAAAATGGCAAAGCCGTATTTAAATCGTGATATCGGTGGTGATGCTTTGGAATGTGTTTCCGATGTTGCTTATGCTGATGTAAACAAAAAAGATGGTATTATACATATCAGTCCGTTTACTTGTATGCCTGAAATTATGTCACAAAACATTTTTCCTGCAATGCGAGAGGAACATAATATTCCAATTTTAACTCTTGTAATGGATGAACAATCAGGCAAGGCAGGTTATATAACCAGACTGGAAGCTTTTGTAGATTTGATGCGTCGTAAAAAAAGAAAACAGATTGTTGAACAAAGAGAAACTCAAGCGGTTTAATATAGGTATTATTTATGATTAAGATATTTAAAGATTCTTTAAAAATATCGTATAGCAATATAATTATGGCAACTCCGTTATTAGTGTTTTTGCTTTTATTAAATGTTTATTTAGTTATTGCAAAAAATGCAGTTAAGGCTTTGCCATCGACGATTTTGTTTTGTGTTACTTTACTCTTAATGGTAAGTGCTTTTCTTGCAGGTTGGCTTTATATGATTAAATCTGCAGTTGGAGCTTATAATAATTCTACTGAAGCTGATAGTGAATATACAGGCTTATTAAAAGAATTTCTTGTAGGTATTGCTTTAAATATAAAGTCTTTTTTAGGATTTTGTTTGCTGTATTTACTGATTGCAGATATTGTTTTTATTTCCGTTTATAATGTAGGATTAAAATTAATAGGCAGTATAGGTATTTCTGTTACTCAATTTGTTTCGGCAACAGAGGCTCCTGTTGCTATGCAGGCTTTATTAGAATCTCTAACAAAAGAACAGTTATTAAAAATAAATTATTGGTATTTACTTATCTTTCTTGCTGTTCAAATATTTTCATTATTTACGATGTTTTGGCCGGTTGAGATATTGTATTCTGCAAAAAATCCTATTTTAGCACTGTTTAAATCTGTTTTTAGGGTATTTTTGCATCCAAAAGTTATTTTGCTATTTTTAGGTATAAATTTGTTAAATTTTGTTTTAATGATTTTTAATTATATAACAATGTTTAACCCAATAACTTACTTTGTAATGACTTTGGTTTATTTTTATTTCATTGTGTATATATTTGTATTATTATTTTTATATTATGAAGAAAAAATCAAAGGTAATAGCAATAGCGTCACCGACAGCGACAGGCAAGACTAAACTTGCGGTTGAGATTGCACATAAAATTGATGGTGAAGTTATTTCTGCGGATTCAAGGCTTGTTTATAAGGGCTTTGAAATTGCTGTTGCAAAGCCAACAAAAGAGGAAATGGAGGGTATTCCTCATTATTTGATTGATGTTGTTGAGCCTGAATATGATTATAGTGTTGCAAATTATGTCGATGATGCAACTGTTGCTATTGAGGACATTTTATCACGAGGCAAAACTCCCATAATTGTTGGAGGTACAGGATTGTATTTTAGAATTCTTCTTGAGGGATATGATGTTCCAAGAGTTGCTCCTAATAATGATTTGCGTAATGAATTAAATCAGCTTTCTATTGAGGATTTAATTTATCGTTTAAAAAAATCTGATGAAAATTATTTTAATGTAGTTAAGGAGCCTGAAAAAAGGAAGTTGATACGTGCAATAGAAATTTGTGAAACGTTAAATAAGCCGCTATCAAAATTGAATTTGCAGAAGGAGCCGCCTTACAATGTTGAGTGGATTGGTATAAAAATGCCAAGAGAAGAAATATATGAACGTATTAACAAGCGTGTTGATAAAATGATTGAGTTGGGTGTTGTTGAAGAAACTAAAAAATTGCTTACAAAACATGGTAGAATACCGAATTTCACAGAGACTATCGGGTATCGTGAGATATTGCCTTATTTGGATGGTGAATATTCGTTACAAAGAGCTATTGAGCTCATTAAGCAGCATTCAAGAAATTATGCAAAACGTCAATTAACCTGGTTTAGGAAAAATAAAGCCTTAGGACTTGACTAAGACGCTTTTTGGTTTGTTAGTTCTTTTAATTCAATATTTAATACTGCAATTTTTTGTAATATTTTTTCTTTCATAAATTTATCATCTTTTATTATTTCATCGAATGTTTCTCCACCCATTTCTTGTTCAACTTCAGGTGAAGTTTCTTTCAAATAAGAAATAAATTTAATTTGCATTTCATAAAAATAAGCATCTCCGTTTAGAGATTCGATTTGTTCTTTTAATTTTGTTACTAAATCTTTCATATCCTGTATCCCCCTGTTACCATGCATGTTAGCCATGTTTTTCATGACATGTATCATGCAAACAGATGATAATTATTTAGATTGTGAGTATGAATAATTTGGTTCTTGTGAATTGATTAATGCAATATTTAATAAAAATTCTTCATTCCTTTTAATGTGAATGTTTTTGCCCTTTTCTCCCAAAGACAAAAATGATTTTTTATAGGCATTGCCTACTGAAGCTTTTACTTTTTCTCCATCTTTTGCTTTAAATGCACCTTCTGCTGCAAAAAATCCGGGTACTGCAAGTAAAGCCGGTACAATACCAACTGTTAATGCAAGAGCAGAACTTACTACAAGCTCTGTTGTATTAACTTTGGTTGTTCTTGCTCCGACAACAGTTTTTAAAGGGTGGGATTTATTATTTGTATCCATATAAACTGTTGGAACATATACAAATGTGGCATCTTGTTTTAATCTTTTAGGTGGGATTACTTGTGCAATATAGCCGTTTAAAATGTAACCGGGTTGTAAATATGCGTTTTCTGTTTGAACATAAAAAGCATCAAGTACTTCAACGCTGTAATATTTTGGAGGATTTAAACTGTCAAAATCCGTTAAAGACTTAACCCTAATTGTTTTTGCACTTGCTGCTAGAGTTGTAAATTGTATTAATAGTATTAGACTTAATGCTGTAATTTTTTTTATCATATTATGACCACCTTAAAATAATTCGTTCTGTTATATCGGCAGGATCTTCAGGAGATTTAGGTTTGTTTTTCCATAATTTTATCTGAATATACCTGTTTTCGTAATTGTACGAAGTTTCGTTTGATTTAAATTCAAGAAAATGTTGTCTTGGTGAACCATTGTTGCATCCGCCTTCGTGTCCGCAAGAGCTTCCCAAATGTATAAAATTTTGAAATTCTTGTATTCCGGTGCTTAAATTGTCTGATGATATAAAATCAACATCATAAGTTGATTTTTTCTTATCCAAATATGCATATTTATAACCTAAATCTCTTGCATTTACACCGTTAAACATATAAAATGACGGATTATTATTTGTCGTAAACGGTAAATGATAATATTTAACTATAATCATTTTTTTTGACGGTATGTACCTGATACTTGTAGGTATCATTTCAGAGCGAGAACTTGTACAAGTTTCTGCATCGTTATATCTTACAGGATACGGATATTCAATAGCCACAAGCATTGTAGGATTATTTATAAATCTTGATTCTTCAGAAGGCCCCGTTGTTCTTAATTTCCCTGTTTGTGCATCAATGCAAACATTTGCCGAAATCCAAGACTTTCCGCTAACTATTCCTCCAAAAACTTCTTCAGACGGTTCATAATTCGATTTTGCAAAAATTGATTGACTTACATAATCTTTTCTTAATTTATAAATTTCTGCTTTTGATTTCCCGCTTAGTGCTGTTGGTTGATTAACCGTAATTTTTTTTGCATCAGTAGATGATTGTTGTTCAAAATCTTTTTTCGATACTATATCATTACCGTTTCCATAGCTGTCTTCAGCATTGTATGTCATTTTTGCTTCGGTTAGCATATTGTTTTCTTCTGGGTTAAATTCTTTTTTAAAAAAAATACCGATGTCACCAATTTTATAAGAATATGCTCCAATAAAAAGCAATACTATAATAAATATTAAATAAAATTTCTGTTTTTCCATATTTCCCTTTGAATTATAAAATTTCAGATAAGAAGGATTATCATGCTTTAATTATACTTTATATAGTTTTACTTAACAATAATTTTAACCAAATTTTACACAATAAAAAAGGCTCCTGACTCGAGCCTTTTATTTTCTTAAAAGTGGTGGGCATGGCGCGATTCGAACGCGCGACCTATCCCTTAAAAGGGGAGTGCTCTACCTGCTGAGCTACATGCCCTCACTTTTTTATTCAGTTTAACTTGCTCTCGGGGGTGAAACATCTAACTATTCACCTTTCAGTCGAGTTCCTTTATAAAAGAACTACCGAGTTGTCAAGTGGGAATATTCTAATTCCGTGTACAAATAATTTAGCAAGAAAAAAATTTTAAGTCAACTATTTTTTTTTAATATTAAAAAGACCGATATTTATCGGTCTTTTTTAATTATTTTAAATCAATATATTTTTTAGCACATTCAAACATGGAGTTTACAAGAGCGGCATTTGCATAAATATTCATTCCGCCTGCTTCAAGTACCTGTTTTACTCTGCTTTCCCATATCGGATAAATTTCATCTGTCGTTAAATCAAGCACATGTCCTATCATGCTAAGTTCTTTATAATCTATCGGAAGTGGCAATGCACCTCTCAATATATCAACTGTTTCAAGTCTTTTTTTGCGTGGAAATGATTTTAAAAAGTTTACTACGCTTAAGCCTTTTTTTGCCATGTTTTCTTTTATGTATTCTATTGAGTCATCAAGCAAAATTGGTTCTTGTGGAATTTTATATTCTTCAAATTCTTCAGGGTCAATTTCCATGACTGTTGCAATACGTTCAATAGTTGTTCCTCTTGTAGAAAATGGAATAGTGTTATCTGTCAGATTATAAACATAAGATAGTGTGACACCAATCATTTCTGCAAAGTCTTTTTTGTGTAATCCTGTTTTTTCTAAAAAATTGCTAACCTTTTGTGAACTCATTTCATTTATTATTGTTTTGTTTTTTTGTTCTGATTTC
>DFEL01000011.1 GCA_002369055.1 Cyanobacteria bacterium UBA3803 | reverse complement strand
TGTCTTAATTTCATTATCAACGCAATATTTTGCAAATTCAAGCATTTCTTTGTATGCATTTTTAACTTGCGGTTTTGAAATTGTTTCGTATTGTTCTTCATTTGGAGCATTTAAACTTATTGACACTTCATCTACAAGGTTCGTAATTTCCGGCAAAATGTTTCTGTTATTAATAACATTGCCCATACCATTGGTATTTACTCTGATTTTTATTCCTTTTTGGTATCTTAAATAAGCACAAACACCTTTTAGAACATCCAGTTTCATAAAAGGTTCACCATATCCGCAGAAAACAACTTCTTGCGGAGGATTAAATTTTTCAAGTTGTGCAATAACATCTTTAGCCGTAAAATCTTCATTTTCAAGCCACATTTTTTTGCCTTTAATCTCATCAACAGTGTTTCTTATACAGAACACACAAGCATTTGTACACTTGTTAGTAAGATTTACGTAAAGTGTTTTGGCATTTTCGGCATCATCTTCTATTGAATAAACGTACGTATCCATAACTATATTATATTGCTAGAATTTCCGTTGTAAAGTGTAATTTGAGAATTATTGATATAAATTTTAACGAAAATTAGCACTTTTCAGGAAATATTAAAATAAATCACCAGGTGCTTTGATAGGGTTTTTAAATTTTGTAATATTAGATTGGAACAGCAATTTAATATTGCCTGTTGGCCCGTTTCTGTGTTTTGCGATAATAATATCAGATTTACCGCTTGATTCTGCAATTTTATTAACTTCTTCTTCGTCATCAGAATCTTTATTTTTGTAATAATCTTCACGGTGAATAAACATAACAATATCTGCATCTTGTTCGATTGCACCAGAATCACGTAAATCTGAAAGCATAGGACGTTTATCACCTCTGTCTTCTACTTTACGTGAAAGTTGAGAAAGTGCAATAATAGGAACATTAAGTTCTCTTGCAAGAATTTTTAAGCCTCTTGAAATCGCAGAAATTTCTTGGTTACGGTCATTATTGCTTGAAGATGCAATAAGTTGCAGATAGTCAATAACAACAAGTCCCAGATTTTTTTCCATCATAGCAAGACGGCGGCATTTTGCACGAATATCCGTTAGAGTACAACCGCCGGTATCATCAATATAGATAGGTGCTTCTGAAATTTCACCTGTTGCATTTGCAAGTTTATCAAAATCTTTACTTTGTAAGTTACCGCTTTTTACTCTTTGCATATCAATTTCTGCTTCTGCACAAATCATACGTTGAACAAGTTGTTCTCTTGACATTTCGAGAGAAAATACTGCAACGGGAACTTTTGATTTCATTGCGACATTTGCAACAATATTTAAAGCGAATGCAGTTTTACCCATTGAAGGGCGTGCTGCAAGAATAATTAAATCAGATTTTTGAAGTCCGTTGGTTGTGTCATCTAAATCGTAAAAATGTGTTTTAATTCCAGAGCATTCGCCTCTGTGTTGATATCGGTATTCTATTTGGTTATAAACATTAAAAGCATCTTTTTGAACAGGTACAAAATCTTTTGTAGATTTTTGCGAAGCAATTTCAAAGATTAATTTTTCTGCATTTTCAAGAGAGCTATCAACGTTATCAGTAGTGTATCCTGAAGATACTATTTCAGAACCTGCGTTAATAAGAGCTCTTTTAACGGCTTTTTCTTGAATTATATTTGCGTAATAAGCAACATTAGCAGTTGTAACAGTCTTAAATGCTAAATCATTTACAAAAGCACGGCCGCCAACCATTTCTAATTTAGAAGAATAACTAAGAACATCAGAAACCGAAACAATGTCAATCATTTGGTTTTGGTTATAGAGTTGAAGCATCGCATCAAAAACGTATCTGTGAGCAGGTTTATAAAAGCTTTCAGGTTTAAGCATTTCAACAACTTTTGTCATAACAGAATTTGGATTGACTAGAATAGCACCTAAAACAGCTTCTTCAGCAGCAATATCTTGCGGCATAAGAGCATTGTTAATGTCATCTGTTTTTTGTTTTCTGGGTGGCATAGTAAAAACCTCTATCTAACATGAAGATTATACATGCAAAAATTTCAGAAAAAACATGAAAAAAAAATATTGTAAAAAAAATTTTCAAAAGCACTTGCAATTTAAAATTTGTCATGTATAATTGAGATACAGCAAATAATAAGCGGGGGTAATTCAGTGGTAGAATGCCTCCTTGCCAAGGAGGATGTCGCGAGTTCGAGCCTCGTCTCCCGCTCCATAAAGAAGCTCCACCATAGGTGGGGCTTTTTTATGGAGTGAGATAGTGGTGAGAATCTCGGTTATCGAGTTCGGCGGATTTGCGGACGGATGAAACGAAGTGAAATCCGGATAGCGAACAGATTGAGCATACTGTGGCGAAGCCACAAATGCGAAACTCTGTGAGCGTGGAGCAAATCCAAGACGAGCCTCGTCTCCCGCTCCATTTTAAAACAGAGCCGAAAGGCTCTTTTTTAATGCGTTTTAGAAATTTTTAATTCTGTGAATTTTAGCAAATTTACCCTCAAAAGGGACTATTTAGGGGACTGGTAAAAGTTTTGATTAGATTTTTCTAAATTATTTGATAGTTGAATAGAATTTGTATAATAGTTCTATATTAACAGTTTCATGAATTATTGCTTGTAATAATTCTTGTTTTAGAGTTTCTTTCTCTTGTTTATGTTTAAAGTCAAAAAGTTCTTTTGCATCTACATATAGGATTTTTAATATTTTTGATAACGTTTCAGCAGTTACAAAGTTGGTACCACATTCAACTTTACTCAGGTTTCTTTGACCTATTCCGATTTGTTCGGATAAATACTCTTGTGTATATCCTCGTTGAAT
>DFEL01000143.1 GCA_002369055.1 Cyanobacteria bacterium UBA3803 | reverse complement strand
GTATAGGACTCTGCCGAGCAAAACAATTAAATATTGTTTTGCGAGAGGGGAAATAAGGAACTTTTTTTGCTTTTCAGAGCAAAAAAAAACCGCCAACAGCGGTTGAAAATTTTAGTATAGGACTCTGCCGAGAAAAACGATTAAATATCGTTTTTCGAGAGGGGAAATAAGGAACTTTTTTGCTTTTTGGCAAAAAAAAACGCCAACGGCGGTTGAAAATTTTAGTATAGGACTCTGCCGAGAAAAACAATTAAGTATTGTTTTGCGAGAGGGAAATAAGAAAACTTTTGCAACTTTGTTGCAAAAAAAAACCGCCATTGGCGGTTAAAAATTTTAGTATAGGGAAGGAAATAAGGAAATTTAATAAACACATTACTATTCGTGTCGATATGAATATCATGTTTTAAACTTTTTTCATGAAACAAATAATATTAATAATTCATGGCATTATCTGTCTTCATACTATGGCGAGTTTGATTAAAACACATATCCATTCTTTGTTTTATCTATCACCCACATTATATACATCGACACGCCCGCATGAAATCTTTAGGATTTTAAACCGTATCGTTACATAAGTTTACAATCCATTTAAAATTCAGGCAAAACTGTTGATTTTAAAAGTTTTTTTCTATATTTTTCTATTTGATGTAATTCATCTTGAAAATCTTTATACACAGCACAATGCAAAGTTTGAGATAATTCTATATTTTTCAAAAACTCTATTTTGTAGTATGTTTCCGTTTTTTCTCTGATAGCAATCATTTTACATTCATCAAAAATCTGTATTAAATTTTCCACACATTCTATTGTTAAAGCAAGAAACGATGCAGCCTGTTCAATATTAAAAATACCGTCTTTGTTATTACAAACATATTTAACCATGCCGGAAAATGTTTTTAAAATATATTGTTCATCAAATCTTTGAACATCACAAGCCATATAATGAATATGTCTTGGTGAAACAGTTTTAATTATATTTTCCAAAATATCTTGCGTTGGCGGATAATCAAAAAACATTATACTATCTGCCTTTTGAATACTTTGTCTGTTTACAATTTTTTTACTGATTGCTTTATAATTTTTCAAATTTTCTATAATTTTTTGATTTTCGGCAAAAACTAAAACATTCATTTTAGAAGTTCTAAGATAATCCTCCACTTGAGGAAGAATATTATTTTTTTCTCTATGGTCAAAAATTTTAACTTCATTTGATTTTTCTTGAATATTGTCTTTTAAATTTTCGCTATGAATATCCTGAACTATAAGTTGCAAACTTGTATTGTTATTAAAATTATTAATTTTTGGAGAAAAAGCAACATCAAGTTTATCACCCGCAACAAGAGAAATATCACCATGCGACCACCAAACACAAGTATATAAAGCATTTTTACCTTGTATTTTAAGACGTAAATGTTTTTTATTTTCCCCCATTAAAGTTTTTTCTTTTAATATAAAATCTTTAATAGCAAAAACAGGTGAAGGGTTTGAAGCACCAAACGGCTCTAACCTTTTAATTTCATCAACAATTGTAATATCTAAATCTTTTTCATCAAGCAATAAATCAATATCCAGAGTTGGTTTCAAATCCAAACCTTCAGCCATTTCCTTAACAGTTGCATTGAGAGCATTTTTAACTTGTTCAAATGTAGCATGTTCTTCCGAAAAAGAAAAACCGGCAGCCATTTCATGTCCGCCAAAACCGTCAAAAAGTTCTGCATTTGCATCTAAAAGATTGTATAAATGAATACCCTTAACACTTCTTGCAGAACATCTGTATTGCTTACTTTCGCTGTGATAAGTTACAATAAACGCAGGTTTATAATATTTTTCCACAAATTTTGAAGCAACAATACCAATTATACCAACGTTCCAGTCCTTATTAAATAACACAATAGCATTATTATCAAAATCATCTTTCAAATACATTTCTTCCGCTTCCAAGAATGTATCCTCACAAAGCTGTTGTCTAACTTTGTTTAGTTCATTTAATGTTTGAACTGCCATTTCAAGTTCAGTGTTATTATCTGAAAGCAATAATTTTAAAGACATCTCAACGTTATCCAGACGTCCTGTTGCATTTATTCTTGGAGCAATACCAAAAGCTATATCTTCAGAAGTAACAGCACAATCATCAGATTTGTAACCGGAACTTTTTAAAAGTTTTGTAAGTCCTTGATGTTGACCTTTCGATATCAATTCCAAACCCTTTGTAACAAAGTATCTGTTTTCACCAATTAATGGCACTATGTCAGCGACAGTACCAACAGCGACAAGAGGTAATAATTCATATATAAATTCGGTCTTTTTATAAAACTGAAGCAGTGATTGTGCCAATTTAAACGCAACACCACAACCTGCAAGGGAAGTTAGTTCAATAATTTTATTTGCCGATAAATTTTCATCAAGAGAGTTTTGTGCTTTTGGATTTATTATTGCAAAAGCAGGTGGTAGCTCTTCCGGTGCTTCGTGGTGGTCTGTTAATATTACATCTATTCCAAAACTATTCAAAAATTTAACTTCTTCAATGTTACTTATGCCGCAATCAACAGTAATAAGTACTTTTGGTTTTTTTGAAGTCATTATTTTTACAAGGGTCTTGGTATTCATACCATGACCTTCGTTTTCCCTGTCAGGAATATAGTAGTCAACATCTGCGTTTAAATGTTTTAGAGTTTTCATCAAAACAGAAGTCGAAGTTATACCATCCGCATCAAAATCTCCGTATACCAGAATTTTTTGATTTTCTTTAATAGCATGCACTATTCGTTCTACCGCCTTTTGCATATCACAAAAGGCTTTTGGTTCTGATAATTTCATTTCTAACGGATTTAAAAAATTTTTAACATCTGTTTTTTTTGTTATACCTCTGACAGCCATAAGCCTTTCAATTATAGGCTTATGACTATCTTTATCATTTTTATATTCCCAAATCTTTTGCATAAAATTATCTTGTAAATTTACTGTTTTCTATTTTTTGGCTAAGAATTTCAATACCTTTTTTTAATTGAACATCGTTTTTGTTTTTAATATCAGAATCAGTTAAATCAATTACCACATCAGGAGTAATACCCTTTTTGTGAATATCATTTCCGTTAGGTGTTAAATATCTTTGAATAGTTATATTAACACCCGAACCTTCAGGAAGTTTGTTAATTTCCTGTACGATACCTTTACCAAATGTCTGTGTACCAACAAGAGTAGCACGGCAATTATCCTTTAAAGCACCGGATAAAATTTCACTTGCAGATGCTGAACCTTTATTTACAAGTAAAACAAAAGGTTTTTTGGTAATTATTTCGTGAGAGGCTCTTGCAGTTTCTTTATAACCATCTCTATCAACAGTACTTACGATAACTCCGCCTTTAAGCAACATATCGGAAATTAAAATAGCATTTGTAAGCAAACCACCCGGATTTGAACGAAGGTCTAATATAAAACCTTCTTTATCCTTGCTTTTCACAAGAATTTCACCAATTTCTTTTCCGGCTTTTTGACTTATAAAAGAACTTAATCTTATATATTGAATATTGGCAGGTACAACGGTATCCATAGGTGTTTTTGTAGATACGGATTTTATTTCAATTTCATCTCTGACAATA
The DNA here is from genome assembly GCA_002369055.1 of Cyanobacteria bacterium UBA3803. Classification (GTDB taxonomy): domain Bacteria; phylum Cyanobacteriota; class Vampirovibrionia; order Gastranaerophilales; family Gastranaerophilaceae; genus UBA6984. The sequence goes on along the minus strand of DFEL01000143.1, from coordinate 6,014 downwards.
CTAAAAGTTAAAGGTTTTTCTTCCCCTTTCCTTTTTATCAAAAGATTTACTGTAGTACCCTTTTCACCTCTGATTTTATCGGCAGCTTTATCGACGGAAATACCTTTGGTACTTTCGCCGTTAATTTCTAAAATTTCATCATCGGATTTTATACCTGCTTTTTCGGCTGGCGAATCTTCAATTGGAGCAACAACAACCAACTTTCCGTCTTTTATTGCTATTTGAGTACCGATACCTTTTAGAGAACCTTTTATTGAATTTGTTTCTTCAGCAAATTCTTTTGGATCTAAAAATCTTGTGTATGGGTCATTTAAGCTTGCAAGCATAGTATCTATTGCAACATAAGCATCTTCGTTTGTTTTTATTTTGTCATCGTACTTATGACGCCATCTTGTCCAATCTTGAGCATTATTTGTTTGGTCAACAAATTTGTTATTAATAAGTGTCCACACTTTATCATACAAATCACAAGGTGTATATGCCATCACCCTTGTTGCATTGAACGCAGTTATAATCAACGTACAAACAAAAACCGTTAAAATCAGTTTTACAAATGTCTTATTCATAATCTTTCCTTTTCCTAATATATATATTATTACACATTTCTTTTATAAAGACTAAATTTTAATATAAATGTTTCAAAAACGTAAAACTTTTATTAATAATGTGGTTATTTTTATGTTTTTTAATATACACTATTATTAACAGGTTGCTAAGGAGGATGTATGCACGAATACGTTTTTAAAATGAAAAAAGGTGAAATTGAAATTGAATTAAAATCTGATGATTTAGAATTTGTTGAAGACCAACTTAACAAATGGAGAGAAGATTTACTTCAAAAGTAAAAACTTGCATTAAATTATAGTCTGTTAAAAGGGAATATCATGTCAACATACACATATACATTCACTTTTAAAAAAGGTGATGTTTTTTTGGAATATGTAACAACAAACAAAGAATCCATGGAAAGACAATTTCAAATATGGGTTACTTGTGCATCGGTTTGGGCTTATAATCAAGAAAAAATAGCAAAAGGATTAATGCCTGCACCGGAAAGAAAAGAAGAAAAAACGGTTATAGAAGAACCTGAAATAAAGCCATATTCAAATGAAATTATTGAAGAAGATACGAATGAGGTTACAGATACAGTTGAAATTCAGCCGCAAGACGAAATTAAAGACGACATTCCTGTCGAAGCAGAAATTATAATAACAAATGAACAAGACGAAATTGACAGAGAATCTCAACGCATAATACAAGAGTACAAAGCGGAAATGGAGGCGGAAGCACGCAAAAAAGAAACTGATGCCAAAAAAGAAGAATTTAAACAAAATGTAGAAAATTATATGGCACAAAATGAAGCTATGCAAGAAGAGCTTTCAAGTTTATACGACAAAAAGGAAACTATTAAAGACATTGAAGAAAGACAACCTGAAGAAACATTAAGTAATATCAATTCTGATTTTGATTCTTTGCTGCAACAATCAATGTCAAGAGCGATAAATGATGTTAAAGAAAAACGTGATGAAAGATTTTTAAAAGTAATAAAAGTAAAAAATGTTACCGAAAAAATTGATATGCTTATTGTAACAGCATATTATCTTTCTGAATTTGAACGATTAGACAGATTTACACTAAAACTTGTTAATGCAAAATTAATGGAAAATCTTGATGAAATAGTGGATAGTTCAGTTCTTCAAGATGCTATTAATAAAGGCTTAGTTGAATGTTTGCCAAATTATACAAATATTCCGTCTGCGACAGAATACAGACTTACGGAAGCAGGTGAAGAAGCATTTTTGAATGGCAGAAAAAATGACTAAAATTGCAGTTGCATTAAGCGGAGGCGTTGATAGCAGCGTAACCGCATTATTATTTAAGCAAAAAGGATATGAAGTTGTTGGAATAACAGGAAAAATGACGAATACTTCGGCAGCGGAACAAGTATGCAAAAATGCAGCAGAAGTAGCTAATCAGTTAGGAATTCCGCATATTATTCTTGACTTAAGCGATAAATTTAAAACGCAAGTTATTGATTATTTTGATAAATCTTATTTAAACAGTGAAACTCCAAACCCTTGTGCAATGTGCAACAAATGTATAAAATGGGGTGAAATTTTTAATTATGCAATAAAAGAATTAAATTGTGATTATTTCGCAACAGGACACTATGCTAACATTCAAAAAATAGGAGAATACTACACTTTATTTCCGGCAAAAGACCCTCGAAAAGACCAATTATATTTCTTGTTCAGTTTAACACAAGAACAGTTTTCAAAAACATTATTTCCTTTATATGAATACGAAAAAGCACAAATAAGAGAACTAGCAGAAAAATATGATTTACCTTCAAAATCTGCAAAAGATTCTCAAGATATTTGTTTTATTCCGAAGCCAAAAACGCTTAAAGATTATTTATTTGAAACAATAGGCAAAAAAACAGGTGATTTTATTGATATATCAACAGGTAAAAAACTTGGTGAACACGATGGCTGTTTTCAATACACAATAGGTCAGCGAAAAGGTATCGGTATTGCGGCAGAAAATCCTTTATACACAGTTAAATTGGATATTAAAACAAATACGGTTTTTGTCGGTGAAAAAGATAAAGCTTACGGTACAAAATTGATACTTAGAGATTGGCATAAAACATATCCGTTTGAGGAAAACTCATTTGATGTAATGACCAAAATAAGATACAATATGCCATTTGTAAAATCGCATGTTGAAATAAAAGATAATGAAACAATAATGACATTCCCTGAACCTGTATATTCAATTACACCGGGTCAGGCTGCCGTCTGGTATGATTTAAATGACGGTCATTTATTGGGTGGCGGTTGGATTGTTGAAGGCGAATAAAAAGGACTAACTTTTAAAAAATTAGTCCTTTTTTTTATTATTATTTTTAATTTTTAATTTATACAACATTTCACAAAACACACGACAGACAATATAATATAACTATATTAACACCTATCCCAATGCAACATTTTTATAAAATGTTGTATTCGTACCAAATTAATATACCATAAATATTTTATAGTGTAAAATTTTTACAAAATGTTTCTATTTGTTCCTGTTCTAAGCCTATATAACACAGAGTAACATTCGGACTTGAATGATTTAGTATTTTTTGCAATAAGATAATATCTTTATATTTTTTATAAAAATGGTACCCGAATGTTTTTCTTAATGAGTGCGTGCCGATATTTATATTAAGATTTAATTTTTTACACGCATTGTTTAGTATTCTATACGCTGTAAATCTGTCCATTCTCTTGTTTTGTCGTGTTTTAAATAAGGGTTCATTATCATTTTTATTTTTTGTATATTTACTTATTAACCTTTGCAATTTTTTGTTTAGCGGAAACCGTTTATACTTGCCTGTTTTAATTTCGTATATACTTACAACATCTTTATTTTTTACATTTTTAACATCAAGGTTTAAAATGTCGGAAATTCTTAAACCACAATTTATTCCGATTTCAAATAAAATTAAATTTCTAAAACTTTGCCGCTTTAAAAATTTTCTTATTTCGTTTAGTTCATGCTTACTTTTAATAGGTTCAACAGTGCTCATTTATTCTCCTTTCAATGCAACATTTTATAAAAATGTTGCATTGAAGGAGAAGTTAATATGAAAAAGTCTGAAAAAGCATTTACTTTAGTTGAAACACTGATTATGGTCGGTGCAATTGGGATTATTGCAATAATAACCATAGTCAGCCTGAGGAATATGCGACCCGATAAAGATTATATGATGATAAGAAAAGCCTACTCAGAAACAGCCAAAGCCGTAGCAACACTGGCAAATGACGACGACTTATACCCTGTTCAAAAAACAGCATACAAAATTAACCCTCTAGGTAAATATCTGACAGCAACATTTAACAGAACTATTGGCGATTACGTTTTGCAAGAGACAAATGGACTTGGTGATTACATTGTTTATCATGAAGCATATGGTTCCGAAAAGGATTACTTTTCTGGTTACTACCAACATTACTGCTCAAAACCAGGTGCTATTACTGGTGTGGGAGAATGTGGAACTGATGGTTATCTTTATTGTAGGAGCGGATATATATTGCTTTATACAGACCATAGAAAAGGAGGTTCTTGTATTATGTATGATAGACCAAAACCTCAAAACATGACACGTTGTGGCGACAGCAGTATGTTAATAATCTCAGCTAAAGGTTTACCAGACACTTGTGATCCTGATTTCTGCCGTGAATGGATTAATCAACTTCATACTTGTCGACTATCTTTGTATGACGCAACTGGTCGAACAAAGATGTATAAAGATGATTGTGAAGATAGACCTTTAACGACACTATCTGGTTCTGGTCAACCGATAATGACAATATCTGATTTATCTGATCAACCGATTATTTGCAATAATGTAGATATAGATTGTAACGAACAACCAAATAATCCTGCTTGCAGTGTAGGTGGTGGTAAGGGAGAAGATGACCCTTGCGTTACAAATCCAACTTCTTGTTTGCCTAATATAGAAATTCCGACTAAAAATAGTGCAAATCTTGATACCGGCTCTCCAATAGGTGATGATAAAACAGGAGATACAAATTATACTATTCCAAACTTCCAAGAAGGTTCAAGAGGTGACATATTCACCAATACAGCACTACCTGCAAATCACCCTAGCGACATGAAAATTACAAACAAATTTGCATACAGTTTTGCAAGTTTATTTGATACAAAGTCAAGTTCTTGTAATAGCACATCTTGCTCGTTTGTAACAAAAGACGGTATGTCTTGGACTGTTGATGATAATTTCACAAAAAGTTCTAAAGACGCTATCATAACAGTTGATATAAACGGTAAAAAAGGACCTAATTCAAGAACAACAGGAAACATTGACAGATTTAGATTCCGTGTTGACGCAGGCGGTGCAATAAATGTATTCGGTCAAAGTACAGATGCTGATGTTCAAAAAGCAATGAAGGCACTTACAAGTCGTAAGTTCAGAAAAGAAGACTAATGACTTGTGAATGGTGAATGGCTAAACGGTTCAACTGTTCACGACTTTGTCATTACGAGGAGTGTAACGACGAAGTAATCTAGTCAAACTAATGGATTGCCACACTGTCGCTTGCAATGACATGTTTCCGGATTGCCACGAAAATCAAAGATTTTCTCGCAATTGTACATGTCAAGCAATGACAGTTCACAATTCACCGCTCACTATACGACACAATCTCTTACAAAATTGGTATGTATTTTTGCTTCTGTTTCCGGAGTATTTATACCTGAATTTTTACCACTTTCAATACATTTTAAAAGCCAAGCCATATTTTGACCAAGAACTCGCATAATCTGTAAACCTTCTTTATCCTGCATAACTTCTTCAGGAGTATTGCCGTGAACCATATTCCAGTAATTAGAAGATACAACAGGCATACAATTTATCGTAAAATGTTTCATAATTTGTTCTAAACCTGCCGTTGTACCTGCACGTCTTGCAGAAACTACCGCTGCTGCGGGTTTAAATTTGAATGCAGCACTGTTTGAATAGAACATTCTATCCATTGCAGAAAGCAATCTGCCAGATGAATGAGCATAATAAATAGGTGAACCAAATACAAAACCGTCTGCGTTTTTTGCTTTTTCAACAAGTTCATTTATCACATCATCTTCAAACACACATTTTCCACCGTTTGAACGACAAACTTTGCACCCCATACAATCTCTTATAGGTTTATTGCCAAGTGATATTATTTCAGTTTCGATACCTTCATTATTTAAGGCTTTTCCAACTTCTGCAAGTGCAGTATATGTACAGCCTCTAACATTTGCACTGCCGTTTATTAATAAAACTTTCATATTTTCTCCTATTTTAACGGTTCAAAATCTTCTACACCGTGTTTGCATAAAGGACAAATGAAGTCTTTTGGAAGTTCTGCTCCTTCATACACATATCCGCATATTTTACAAACCCAGCCAACTTTTTTCTTATCCGGTCTTACAACAGGTTTTATATTATTTAAGTA